>JANMBW010000504.1:0-23579 GCA_031360565.1 Polaromonas sp. | reverse complement strand
GGCGGACGCTCACTTTTTCCGTCGGCCGCCGGTGCCGGCGCCATCAATGGCGGCTGGCTCATCTCCTACACCGCTCGCGGCGGTACAGATGAGTGAAATTAACGCTTTTATTCATGCAGGCCTTCGTCTGCTATTTTGCGTCCTAAGTGAAGCGCGTGCTCTCGGCTGACGCCTTTCGCCGCACAAATGGGGTGGGGTAGGGCACCCGAGCCTGATTAAATTAGGGAGCCCGCCCGAATTGCGTGTGGATTGGTAACGGCATCATCGAGTCAAGGCGGATATTTGCTATAAACTATATAGCAGTATATGCGGACATATCGAGGACTACCAGTAGTTTTGACGGTCAGAAGGAGGGCGAAATGCATCTACCAAGCCTTGGAACAACAAGCCCCTAGGCCACCCTAATTTAGGGAAAACCCTTATATTTAAGGCATGCTAAAGCTTGCCTCTGTTCTATACCCCGATGTGGTCGACAGCCCGACAATTAATCCTCCAATCAAAGAAGTCAACGTGAGTCTGCCTGCCACCTCCATTCCGGTTCCGGCGACCGGTGCGCCCACCGCGTTGGTACCGATTCGGTCCATGGGCGCCAGCCACAGCGAACGCATTGCCGCGCATTTACTGGCGCTGGACCCAGCAGACCGATACTTGCGCTTTGGTTATGCCGCCAACGACGAGCAAATTCTTCGCTACGTCAACGGCCTGGATTTCGAGCGCGACGAGATTTTTGGCATTTACAACCGCCGGCTGGACCTGATTGCCATGGCGCATCTGGCGTTCTCAACCGACCCGCAACTTCACAGTTGCGCCGAATTTGGTGTGTCGGTACTGGCCCATGCGCGCGGCCGACGCTACGGCACGCGCCTGTTTGAGCGAGCCGTGATGCACGCGCGCAATGAGGGCGTTGACATCATGTTCATCCATGCGCTGAGTGAAAACACCGCCATGCTGAACATCACCCGCAAGGCGGGCGCCCTGATCAAGCGCGACGGTTCTGAAAGCGACGCCTACCTGGTGCTACCGCCGGCTGATCTGGATTCGCAAGTCACTGAAATTGTCGAGGAGCATATCGCGCAGACCGACTACCGCTTCAAGCTCAGAGCCAAACAATTCCTGGACTGGCTGGCGATTGTTCAAGAGGTGCGCCAGAGCATTCGGGACGCGCGCGAGCATTCCGCCATGTAGCCACTGCTGGCTTGCTGGCGTGGGAATTAAGCTATCCTAAGAAGCTTCGCAACTACCGAACACAGCCTGTGTCCGACCTTCCCCCCAGTAGATCTTCCCGGCCCGAAGACAAACGCGGCTTCCTTCAGAGGCTGGCCGAAATGCTTCACCCCGGCCCCGATTCCAAAGACGAGTTGATCGAAACACTGGTTGAAGCCCAGGACAATGAAGTTATCGGGGCGCAAAGCCGCGAAATGCTCGAAGGGGTGATCTGCATGGCCGACATGACGGCCGGCGACGTGATGGTGGCGGCCCCGCGCATGGACCTGGTCAACATCGATGCGCCGTTTGACGAATTGCTGCACCTGATCATCGACACCGCGCACTCGCGCTTTCCGGTGTATGAGGGCGAAAAAGAGAACATCCTGGGCATCCTCATGGCCAAGGACTTGCTCAAACTTCAGCGCGCACCCGAACTCAACATCAAGGCCCTGGTGCGTCCAGCAGTGTTTGTGCCCGAGAGCAAGGGACTCAATGACTTGCTGCGCGAGTTCCGGGGCAACCGCAACCATCTGGCCATCGTGATCGACGAGTTTGGACGGGTGGCCGGGCTCATCACCATTGAAGATGTGCTGGAGCAAATTGTTGGAGAAATCGAAGACGAGTTTGACATTGCGGCAGACGAGGGCGACATCTTTGGCTTGCCAGACCGGAGTTTCCGCGTCAGCGGTGACACCTCGATTGAGCGCGTCAGCGAGGCGTTCGCCGTGAACCTGGCAGATGCCGACTTTGACACCATTGGTGGGCTGGTCGCGCACCAGATGGGCCATGTTCCCAAGCGCGGCGAGCACTTCACACTGTCCGGCCTGAACTTCACCGTGTTGCACACCAAAGGTGGCGCGGTGCGTTGGTTCAAGGTGGCGCCGGTGGCGCGTGGTGCTGGGCTGCCCGAACAGCCAATGGCCTGAGCCAGGCTTCGCATAAATCGATAGCGAGCCTACCCGACTCCATGCGCTCGATGCCGTCACTGGTCACGCTGCCAGCGTTGCTGGAATCCATACAGCCGCTGACACGGCGCGAAAGCCTGTCGTGGCGGTCGCTGGCGGTCGCTGTTGTGGCAGGCTTGATGCATGCCTTGAGCGTGGCCTGGCCTTTTGATGGTCTGCTGCTTGCCGCGGGGCAGCCCGTCTGGTGGTTGCAACTGCTGGCCCTGGTGACTCTGGTGACTCTGCTGCAACGCAGCCCAAGCGTTCGCCATAGCGCCTTGTTGGGCTGGCTGTTTGCGACCGCCATGCAGTGCGGCACCTGGTGGTGGCTGTTTATTTCGCTGCACACCTACGGCGGATTGGCAGCGCCACTCACGGTGTTGGCCATCGTCGGGCTCGCCGCTTTTCTGGGCCTGTACTACGCTCTGGTTTGTGGATTGTTTGCGGTGCTAACCCCTATAAATCGGATCGGAAGCGCTATACTTTTTGCAGCGCTGTGGCTGCTGGCTGAGCTTGCCCGGGTAGCGTTTTTTACCGGCTTCCCGTGGGGCGAAGGCGGCTATGCCCAGCTCGATGGGCCAGTGGCCGAGCTGGCCAAACTGGTCGGTGTGCATGGCCTGACATTTCTCGCGGCGTTGATGGCGGCAGGCTTATCGGCGCTGCTTCGTAAACCGGGCTGGTCTGCGTCCGCTGTGGTGGCTACTGGGCTTGTGCTCGCCTGGTTCGCCAGCATGACTTTGCGAGTTGACACCGGCCGCGCGTCAATGTTCACTTCGGCGCATCCGGTCGCCCTGTCCGGTGCAGTGCCCCAGGCTTTCACGGTGACGCTGCTTCAAGGCAACATCCCCCAGGATGAAAAATTCCAGGGCAACAAAGGCATTCCCGAGGCGCTGCAGTGGTATGGCGAACAGCTGCGCGAGGCCAAAACTGCATTGGTGGTCACGCCAGAAACCGCTATTCCGGTATTGCCGGCGCAACTCCCTGCCGGTTACGCAGAAGCCCTGCTCAGTCGGTTTACCGCGCCAACCGCAGCGGGTACGGGCACTGCGGCGCTGGTTGGCATTCCCCTTGGCAGCAGCGAGCAGGGCTACACCAACTCGGTCATCGGCCTCAAGCCACCTGCCCAGGGAACCGGCCCCGCCGATGGCGTGAACTACCGTTATGACAAGCACCATCTGGTGCCTTTCGGTGAGTTTGTGCACCCGCTGTTCAAGTGGTATTTGGCCATCGTCAATATTCCGCTGTCGGACTTCAACCGCGGTGCGGTGAGCCAGCCGTCGTTTGCGTGGCAGGGCCAGCGCCTGGCGCCCAACATCTGCTACGAAGACCTTTTTGGCGAAGAGCTGGCAGCGCGCTTTCTTGATCCGGCGACCAGCCCCACGGTGTTTGTCAACATCAGCAATATCGGCTGGTTTGGCAATACGGTGGCAATTGACCAGCACCTCAATATCTCGCGCATGCGGGCGCTGGAGTTTGAACGACCCATGATTCGGGCCACCAACACTGGCGCCACCGTCATCATTGATCACCGCGGACAGGTCACCCATGCGCTGCCGCGTCACACGCGTGGGGTTCTCACAGGCGACGTCGAGGGGCGCAGCGGCAACACGCCTTACGCCTGGTGGGCGTCAAGGTTTGGTCTGATGCCTTGGTGGCTGGCGATATTTGCTATTGTTTTGGTAGCTGCTTATGCCCGTTTCTATTGGGGCAAGACCCGATTGCATTCGTAATCCAGGCTTGAAACGCCGTTAAAATAAGCGGCTATGTTAAGTTTTCAAGACATCATCCTCAGGCTGCAGACTTACTGGGCCCAACAGGGCTGCGCGCTTTTGCAGCCCTACGACATGGAAGTCGGCGCCGGTACATCGCACACTGCTACGTTTTTAAGAGCACTGGGCCCTGAGCCATGGAAAGCCGCTTATGTGCAGCCGAGTCGCCGCCCGAAAGACGGCCGCTATGGCGACAACCCCAACCGGCTGCAGCATTACTACCAATACCAGGTCGTTCTAAAACCGGCTCCTGCCAACATTCTGGAGCTCTACCTGGGCTCGCTCGAAGCGCTGGGCTTTGACTTGAAAAAAAATGACATTCGTTTTGTAGAAGACGATTGGGAAAACCCGACGCTGGGTGCCTGGGGCCTGGGTTGGGAAGTCTGGCTCAACGGGATGGAGGTTACGCAGTTCACCTACTTCCAGCAAGTCGGCGGTATTGACTGCAAACCCATCACCGGCGAGATCACCTACGGCCTGGAGCGCCTGGCCATGTACCTGCAGGGCGTCGACAACGTCTACAACCTGACGTGGACGGAGGGGCTCAGTTATGGGGATGTCTACAAACAGAACGAGGTCGAGCAATCGACCTACAACTTCGAGCACAGCGATGCGGACTTCCTCTTCACTGCCTTCACGGCGCATGAAAAGCAGGCTAAACATTTGATTGACGTACAACTTGCCTTGCCCGCCTACGAACAGGTGCTCAAAGCTGCGCACAGTTTCAATTTGCTCGATGCCCGAGGCGCTATCAGCGTGACCGAGCGAGCCGCTTATATCGGCCGCATTCGCAACCTGGCGCGTGCGGTGGCGCAGTGCTATTACGAAAGCCGCGAACGCCTGGGCTTTCCGATGGCGCCGCGCGAGTGGGTGGAACAGCTGACCAAAAAGGCCGCTTGAGCATGACGACTAAGAACCTTCTGGTTGAACTGTTTGTGGAAGAGCTGCCACCCAAGGCACTCAAAAAGCTGGGCGAGGCGTTTGCTGGCGTGCTGTTCGAGCAACTGCGGTCACAAGGGCTGACGTCTAGTGCATCGGCGCTGACTTCTTTTGCGTCTCCACGGCGCTTGGCCGCCCACATCAGCGACGTTGCGGCTCAGGCTGCCGATAAAGCGGTGTCGCAAAAACTCATGCCGGTAGCGGTGGGTCTGGATACCTCGGGCAATGCCACACCTGCTCTGCTGAAGAAGCTGCAAGCGCTGGGCGCTGACGCTTCCGCAGTGGCAGGTTTGAAAAAAGCCATGGACGGCAAGGCTGAAGCACTGTTTTATGACAGCCATGTCCAGGGCGCCACCTTGGTTGACGGCTTGCAGAAGGCCTTGCAGGAAGCGATCGCCAAACTTCCGATACCCAAGGTTATGACCTACCAACTGGCCGATGGTTGGAGCGATGTCAAATTTGTGCGGCCCGCGCACGGGCTGGTGGCGCTGCATGGCAGCACCATCGTGCCGGTCGAGGCGCTTGGTCTGAAGGCAGGTAACACCACGCACGGCCACCGCTTTGAAGCCCGGGTGGACCCGGTGTTGCTCAACGACGCGGACAGTTATGCCGAAGCCCTGCGACAAGATGGCGCCGTGATTGCCAGCTTTGACGAACGCAAGGTCGAGATTGCCCGGCAGCTGGCTGCGGCAGCGGCGAAAGTGGGCGGCGGCGTGACAGCCATTGACGACGATGCCCTGCTTGATGAAGTCACCGCATTGGTTGAACGGCCCAATGTACTGGTCTGCGAGTTTGAAAAAGAATTCCTGAGCGTGCCGCAAGAGTGCCTGATTCTCACGATGAAGGCCAATCAGAAATACTTTCCGCTGCTTGAAGCTTCCGGCAAGTTGAGCAACAAGTTTCTGGTGGTGAGCAACATCAGCCCCCTAGATGCCAGCGCCGTCATTCAGGGCAATGAGCGCGTGGTGCGGCCACGCCTGGCCGATGCCAAATTTTTCTTTGACCAGGATCGCAAGAAAACGCTGGCGTCGCGGGTGGCGGGGCTGGGGAAAGTCGTCTATCACAACAAGCTGGGGACGCAAGGCGAGCGGGTCGAGCGTGTTCGGGCTATCGCCAAAGCGATTGGCCAGCAGCTGGGCGGGCAGGCGCTGGCGCACAAAGCCGACCAGGCCGCACTGCTCGCCAAGACCGATTTGGTCACCGACATGGTGGGCGAGTTTCCGGAGCTGCAAGGCACGATGGGCCGCTACTACGCGCTCAATGACGGTCTGGGTGCAGAAGTCGCCGACGCGATTGAAGACCATTACAAGCCGCGCTTTGCCGGCGATACCCTGCCGCGTAGCGAGGTGGGCGTGGTGGTGGCGCTGGCCGACAAGCTGGAGACGCTGGTTGGCATGTTTGGCATCGGCAATTTGCCGACGGGTGATAAAGACCCCTTCGCATTGCGACGGCATGCACTCGGCGTGATTCGCATCGTGGTTGAAAAAGAACTGCCGCTTGACCTGTCTGGTTTGGCTGCCTGCGGCACTCTGGCATTCAAAGGCTTGTCTGTGCCGAATTCGACGGTGCAGTCGATGTACAAATTTTTCTACGATCGCTTTGAGGGACTACTACGGGATCAAGGCTTCACGGCACAGGAAATAGACGCGGTGCTGTCACAAAATCCGGAGCGTCTTGCCGAAGTGCCCAAACGCCTGGAAGCCGTTCGCAGCTTTGCCGCCCTGGCCGAATCCCCGGCGCTTGCTGCAGCCAACAAACGCATCGGCAATATCCTCAAAAAGGCCGACAAGGCCGACGCGCATGTCAGTGAGGTGTTGCTCACTGAGCCTGCCGAAATCGCGCTGTACGCAGCGATGAAGGGCATTCTGCCCAAAGCCGACGCCCAGTTTGACGCGGGCAACTACACCGCCTCGCTGCAGACCCTGGCTGCGTTGCGCGCACCGGTGGATGACTTTTTCAACACGGTCATGGTCAACGCCGAGCAGATCGACGTGCGCCTGAATCGACTGGGCCTGCTGGCCACCCTGCATGCAGCGATGAACCGGATAGCGGACCTGTCGAAATTGGCGGTGTAAAACCCTGGACCTCAAGCCATGAAACTGATCATCCTCGACCGCGACGGCACCATCAACGCTGACAGCGACGACTTCGTCAAAACACCTGACGAATGGCAGCCGCTGCCCGGTGCGACCGAGGCGATTGCACGGCTTAACCACGCTGGCTGGCATGTGGTGATTGCGTCCAACCAGTCGGGCCTCGGGCGCGGACTGTTTGATGTGGCTGCGCTCAACGCCATACACACCAAGATGTACAAAATGCTGGCGGCCGCGGGCGGTCGGGTTGATGCGGTGTTTTATTGCCCGCACAGCCCTGAAGAAAGCTGCCAATGTCGCAAGCCGCTGCCAGGCCTGTTTGACCAGATCGGTGCGCGCTTTGGCGTACCGCTCAAAGGTGTGCCGACTGCAGGCGACTCCCTGCGTGATCTGCAGGCAGGCGTCGCCGCTGGCTGTGAGCCGCATCTGGTCCTCACCGGCAAGTCGGCTGCTTACCGTGTCAGCGGCCCGCCCGAAGGGCTGCCTCCCGGTACGGTTTGCCATAACGACCTGTCGGCGTTTGCCGATTTCATACTCGACCGCGCCATGCCGCCGGTTTCTGTGCCGGCGCCCGGCAGCACGCAGGCATTAAAACCGTCGCTGCCCTGACCGACTGCTTTCCTTTCTGACCGGACACCTGTGACATGCCCCTGATTCGATCTGTCCTGCACCTTCTGTGGATGGCCATCACGGTGGTCCCGTGGGCGATTTTTGTCATCGTTGCGTCCGTGTTTGTCAGCAGCACCACCATGTACTGGATGTGCGCGGGGTGGCTGCGTGTGGCCGTACGCGGCGGCACGGCCATCCTGGGTATTCAGAACCGGGTGACCGGGCTCGAAAATCTGCCCACCGGCAAAACCAGCGCCGCTGTGTTGCTGGTCAAGCACCAAAGTACCTGGGAGACGCTGTGCATGCCGACGGTGATGCCTCACCCTTTGGCCTATGTGTTCAAAAAGGAATTGTTGTACATCCCGTTTTTTGGCTGGGCGATGGCGCGCATGGACATGATTCACATTGATCGCAGCCAGCGCACCCAGGCTTTTGCCAAGGTGGTGGCGCAGGGCAAGCGGCTGATGAGCCAGGGCACCTGGGTCATCATGTTTCCCGAGGGCACGCGAATTCCGCGTGGCCAAAAGGGCGTCTACAAGTCTGGCGGCACCCGCCTTGCCATCGAGACCGGCGCGCCTGTGATTCCCGTCGCGGTGACGTCGGCCAAATGCTGGCCGCGCAGAGCGTTTATCAAAACGCCGGGGGTGGTCGATATTTCAATTGGCAAACCTATTGACAGCGTCGGCCGCAAACCCGATGAGCTGATGCTAGAAGTCGAGACCTGGATAGAGGCCGAGATGCACCGCCTCGACCCCGAAGCCTATGGGTTGCCGGCACCTTTGGCCCCGCACTAAACTGCCATGATGCAAGGCCTGCTCCGCTTCACCCTTGACCTTTTTGAGCCAGCGTTGGCCCGGCCGTCTCCAGGAGACACCTCCCCAAGCCTGAAAAATGCTAAAAAAGGGCCGCCAGCCCAGGAAAATAGAAAAGAGTTTGCTATTGAAAAAATAGCATCTGCTAATTTGGTTTCGAGTCAGCCCCAATCGCTGCACGAGGCCTTGGCGCCTGCCACCTTCCGCCATCCACAGGCGACGCGTGAGGCCTTGCTGAACGGCATTCTTGTGGCTTTCAAGTTCAGGCGCGGCAAGCGCAGCACGATTGGCTTTTCGGTCGGCGCCGACGGATTGACGGTCAGCGCGCCCCGGTGGGTACCCTTGGGCGAGATAGACAAGGCGGTACGCGAAAAATCCCCCTGGATCGTGAAAAAACTTCAGGAAACCCGCGAGCGGCATGAGCGTCTGGAATCCGCCCGTATCGACTGGAAAGATGGCTGCGTGGTGCCCTTTTTGGGGCAACCCGTCATCGTGGTGTTGGATCCGCGTCATGCTTTTGGCGGCGTCGGTGCCGAACTGAAAAACAGTGGTGGGATTGCCTTACCGGGCGTGCCGCAGCTCAGGCTGCACATTGGACTAAGCCACAACGCCAGCGCGGATCAGATTCGCGACGCAGTCCAGGCCTGGCTGATGCGGCAGGCCAAACGGCTGTTTACCGAGCGCCTCACCCATTTTGCCCCCCACCTTGGCGTACAGTGGCGAAAGCTCAGCCTGTCCAGCGCCGGTACCCGCTGGGGCAGCGCCAACGCTGACGGATCGATTCGCCTGAACTGGCGGCTGATTCATTTCAAGCAGGCAGTGATTGACTATTTGGTGGTGCATGAACTGAGTCATTTGCGCGTGATGGACCACAGTCCGCGCTTCTGGGATACCGTGAAAACGGTGGTTCCCGACTACGCTGAGCTGCGCGGCCAACTCAAAAATGAATCCGTGCCGCTTTGGTAGGCGTATCAGCTGATTTGCAATAAATATGATTGCGATCAGCAAAAAGTTGTAATAGTATGATTCCGAAATCATCATTACAAAAATGATAAAAGTACAAAAGGCGTTTTGGTGAACAACAAACTGATACTGGTGGTGGAAGACAATCCAGACCATCTTGAGCTGACCGTGCTGACGCTCAAGGAACAAGGCGTGACCGCAGAAATCGCTGTGGCCCGCGATGGTGCGCAGGCGCTGGACTATCTGTTTGGACGCGGCAGCGAGGCGGGGCGCGATACTCAAAAGCAACCGTCGCTGATTTTGCTGGACATGAAGTTGCCCAAACTGTCGGGTCTGGATGTGCTGCGAAGCGAGCGCAGCAATCCGCTCACGGCTCTGGTGCCAGTGGTCATGCTGACCTCCTCGAGCGAACAGTCTGACATCCTGGCCGCCTACCAGGGCGGAGCCAATGGCTTTGTTCGCAAACCGGTAGATTTTGGCGAATTCACTGAAAAGCTCAACCGGGTGCAGGCGTTCTGGCTGGGCGTGAACGAGACCGTTGTGTTGGTTTGATTCTGCTTTAAGCGGTCGATGCGGTATCGCTTCCGCCTCCCCTAGCGCGTACCCAACTCAGCGGCCTGCGGCCGTCACTTTTGACGTCACTCAGCACTTGGCCCCACCTCAGCGGGCGAGGGTAAATCCTTGTTTTTGCGAGCTGCGGCAACCGGAGTTGCGTGAGTCAAGCTGTTAAAATTGACTAAAACCCTACAAACGACAATTCCTAACCATTTGCAGGTCTTCATGCCGACCAAGCTTAAATCCTTTGAAGATGCCATCACGGCAGCAGATTTTTCGAGTGAGGACTATTGCGGGACGAGCTACGCTGCCAAATTGTTGGGACTTTCGGTCGCCACCGTGCAGGCTTTGGTTGAAAAAGGCGAAATTGAGGCCTGGAAGACACTTGGCGGCCATCGCCGCATTGCGCTGACTTCCATCAACGCTTACTTGGCCAAAAACAGCCCGCAGCTGGCTCGGGCCGACGTTGACCCGAAAAGCCGCCTGCGTGTGTTGCTGGTTGAAGATGATGAAGTGACGCGTGAGCTCTATCAGGCTCAATTTGGCGACTGGGACTTGCCGGTGGACTGCACCTGGATGCCTTCTGCCCTGGAAGCCATGATGGACATTGCCAGCATGCGGCCGGATCTGCTGATCACCGATCTGTCCATGCCCGGCGTGGATGGAATCGAAATGCTCAAGGTCCTCCAGCGCAATCAGCAGCTGACAGAAATGCAGATCGTTGTCATCAGCGGGCTGGCGCCCGAGGCAATCGAGGCGCGCGGAGGGCTTCCGGCGCACGCCCACCTGCTGACCAAGCCCGTTAATTTCGACTGGCTCGAGGGCTACCTGACCGCATTGGTGACGGCCAACATCAAGTGGCGTGGGGGCGTGCAACGAACCCCGTCGCGGAGCCAGCGGCCCACCCACGTGGACGCGAGCACCCGATCTGCCCAGGCTGAGACTGTCAAGGACGATGCCCAACCTCAGTCGTAATGCTTTGGTTGCGCGTCTGAGCGGCACTACCAAAGGCGAGAAGGCAACCGTGGCAGGCAATTTGCGTCTGCTGGCGCCGCTGGAGCCGGCAAACGGTGGCACCGTCCGACTCAACGAGTATTGGGACATCGTCGCCATTGACAGCCAGGCCATCGAGCTGCTCAATTGTCCGTTGCCCGATTTGGAGGGGCGCGACTTTTGGGAGGCTGTGCCCGAGACCATCACCGAGCTTTACCAGCGGCCGACGCTGAAGGCCCTGACTACCCAGCACCGATACGCCTTTGTCGCGCACGACCGTTTTGAAGACCGTTGGATCCAGTACACCTTCAGGCGGGAGGCGGCAGACTTAGTCATCTCGATTCGCGACGTGGGTTCCTCGCAAAAGCTGGAGCAGCTGCTGGAGGACAGTGACCGCTACAACCAGCTTCTGTTTGAGGTCAATCCCAATGCGATGTGGATTTTTGATGCCACGTCGCTGGACATCCTGGCGGTCAACCAGGCTGCCACCGAGTTCTATGGCTATCCGCGCAGTGACTTCCTGACCCGCAGCCTAGGCGAGCTGTTCCCGGACGGAGCAGACGCCGGGCTACTGAGCTCGCTGGACGCCGCAGCCGGTGTGGGCAAGGGCGCCCCTGAGCCGCTGCTGTGCAAACAGCAAAAGCGGGATGGGCAGCCGGTGCTGGTTGAACTGGCCTGCGCCCACGTCAGCTGGGAGGGGCACCGGGCCGTGCTGGTGAGCATTGTCGATGTGGCAGACAGGCATCTGGCAGAGCGTGCCCTGCGCCGGGTCAACGCTTCGATGGAGCAGGAGCTGGCCAAATCACAGCGCGATCTCAAAAGCGCCAACCGCGATCTGAGCGCCTTCACTTACGCCCTTTCCAATGATCTGCAGGCCCCGCTTCACGCGGTCAACGGCTTTGCGGCCATTTTGAGTGACAAATACGCTTCCGTGCTGGATGAAAGCGGACGGCATTTTGTTAACCGGATTCGCGCCAGCACCCGCCAGATGGCCAAGCTGGTCGATGATCTGCGAACCCTGGCGCAGTTGCCGCAGCTGGCCGGAGCCCCCGCAGTGGTCGATCTCGCGCCCGTCTGTCGCCTGCTGATCGAGGACTTGCGCCGGCATGATCCGGGCCGAAAGGTGACGGTTGAGATGGAGGCCAGCCTGCCACTGTGGGGGGACAGAAATCTGCTGGTGATCGCCCTGACCTGTTTGCTGGACAACGCCTGGAAATTCACATCCAAGAAATCCGAAGGCTGGATCAAGGTCGGTCTGCAGCCTGGTGCCGAACCGGGCGAGCTGGTGCTGAGGGTGTCTGATAACGGGAGTGGGTTTGACAAAGCCTACAGCGACAAGCTCTTTACTGCTTTCCAGCGCCTGCACTCGTCGGCAGAGTTTCCGGGTCATGGGCTGGGATTAGCCATCGTCAAGCGCGTCGCTGCCCACCATAGTGGCCGTCAGTGGGCTCAAACTGGTGCGACCGGAGCCAGTTTTTTCATGGCCATTCCGCAGCCAGCCAGCGTTCAGGTACTATCGCCCAACACCTGACGTTTACGTCAACGTCAAACAGTTCTGACTCCGGGGACAGTGGCGGCCTGAAGCACCCAGCACGGCACTAACTTGCACCACCATGGCGACGACTTACTCCATCAGTGATCTGGCAAAAGAGTTTGAGCTGACCACGCGTGCGATGCGGTTTTACGAGGACATGGGCCTGTTGCAGCCCGAGCGCGCGGGGCCGGGCGGGCGTAACCGGGTCTACACGGCGCGCGACCGGACCCGGCTCAAACTCACCCTGCGTGCCAAGCGCTTGGGACTGTCTTTAATAGAGGCCAAGGAAATCATCGATTCGTACGACAGCCCGCGTGATACCGCTCCGCAATTGCGGAAGTTTCTTGCCGTGCTGACCGAGCACCGGGAAAAGCTGGAAGCACAAATGCGTGACCTGCAGGCCAATCTGGACGAACTCCGGGCGCATGAAAAAGAGGCTCAGGCCCTATTGGGCAAGACCGAGAAGTCCCGATGATGAACCGGCAACAGGAAGCTCATTCACCTATGTCTGCATCGCACCCAACCCTTCCCCTGTTTGAACGCATCGAGACCAGCTTTCTGCGTCAGGGTCTGATGCAACAGTGGGGCGCGCGGTTGTTGAGGGTCGAGCCGGGGCTGTGTGAGGTGGCGCTGCCGTATTCTGAGCGCGTGACCCAGCAGCAAGGCGGGTTTCACGGCGGCGCGATGGGTGCCCTGGCTGACATCGCCGGCGGCTACGCCGCCATGACCATGCTGGGCGCTGACACGGAGGTGACCACGGTGGAATACAAAGTGAATTTTCTGGCTGCTTTCAAAGGTGGCGAACTGCGTGCAACCGGGCGGGTTTTGCGAGCCGGCAAACGCATCGTCGTGACCACCGCTGAAGTGATCCATGTGGATGCGGCTGGCAAGCAAAGCGCTTGCGCCGTGATGCAGCAAACCATCATGCCCGTCCCCCGAACCTACTGAGCCGCCACACACGCCGGCTTGTTCCACCTGGCCTGCAAACGTGGATGTCCTGATCGACAACTCTTCATCGAAAGCCCCATCATGAGCGACCTTCCTGGTCTTGACTTTCAACTCGGTGAAGACATTGACGCGCTGCGAGATGCGGTGCGTGAGTTCGCCCAAAAGGAAATTGCCCCGCGCGCTGCGGAGATAGACAAATCGGACCAATTCCCGATGGACCTGTGGCAAAAAATGGGGGCATTGGGCGTGCTCGGTATCACCGTCGGTGAGGAGTACGGCGGCGCCAACATGGGCTATCTGGCGCACATGGTGGCGATGGAGGAAATCTCGCGCGCGTCCGCGTCGGTCGGCCTGAGCTACGGCGCCCACAGCAACCTGTGTGTCAACCAGATCAAGCGCAACGGCACCGAAGCCCAGCGTGCCCAATACCTGCCCAAGCTGATCAGCGGCGAGCATGTCGGGGCGCTGGCCTTGAGTGAGCCAGGGGCCGGCAGTGACGTGCTGAGCATGAAACTGCGTGCCGAAGACAAAGGCGGCTATTACCTGCTCAATGGCAGCAAGCTGTGGATCACCAACGGACCCGACGCCGACACCCTGGTGGTGTATGCCAAGAGCGAACCCGAACTGGGTGCGCGCGGCGTCACTGCCTTTTTGATCGAGAAGGACATGCCCGGCTATAGCATCGCGCAAAAGCTCGACAAGCTGGGCATGCGCGGCAGCCACACCGGCGAGCTGGTGTTCAACAATGTGGAAGTGCCCCACGCCAACGTGCTGGGCCAGGTCAATGGCGGCGCCAAGGTGCTGATGAGTGGGCTGGATTATGAGCGCGCGGTACTCAGCGGTGGGCCGCTGGGCATCATGCAGTCGGTGATGGACAACGTGATCCCCTATATCCATGACCGCAAACAGTTTGGCCAAAGCATTGGCGAGTTTCAGCTGATCCAGGGCAAGGTGGCTGACATGTACACCGTGCTGCAGGCGGGGCGATCGTTTGCCTACACCGTGGCCAAGAACCTTGACATGCTCGGCCCTGAGCATGCCCGCCGGGTGCGCAAAGACTGCGCCTCGGTGATTTTGTGGACGGCCGAGAAAGCCACCTGGATGGCCGGTGAGGGCGTGCAAATTTTTGGCGGCAACGGCTATATCAACGATTACCCGCTAGGGCGGCTCTGGCGTGACGCCAAACTTTATGAAATTGGTGCCGGCACCAGCGAGATCCGCCGCATGCTGATCGGGCGGGAACTTTTCGCAGAAACCATGTAAGCGGGAAAGCACTGAAAATAGCCACCATGACCACTTCAATTCAAGAGCTTTTTGCGCACAACCGGGCCTGGGCAGCGCAAATGGAAGCCGAACGGCCCGGCTTTTTTACCGGGCTGGTCAAGCAGCAGACGCCCAAATACATGTGGATTGGCTGCTCCGACAGCCGCGTGCCAGCCAATCAGATCACCGGGCTGGAGCCGGGCGAAGTGTTTGTCCATCGCAATGTGGCCAATATTGTGGTGCACACTGATCTGAATGCGCTGTCTGCGATCCAGTTTGCGGTCGACATGCTCAAGGTGGAGCACATCATGGTGGTGGGGCATTACGGCTGCGGTGGCGTCCTGGCGGCGCTGCACGGTACCCGCGTTGGCCTGGCCGACAACTGGATACGCCACATCCAGGATGTGCGCGACCGCCACCGCGGCATCCTGGAAAACATGGCGCCCGAGCGGCGCCCCGATGCGCTGGTCGACCTGAACGTGATCGAGCAGGTGGTCAATGTCTGCGTCAGCACGGTCATGGTCGATGCCTGGGCCAAGGGCCAGAACGTCAGCATCCATGGCTGGGCCTATGGTTTGCACGACGGGTTGCTCAAGGATTTGAAAATGACGGTGAGCAGCACCGATTCGATCGAGGCCTTGTACCGTGAAGCGGTCACCTCCGTGGCTGCCCGGGCCCGCGGCTAAAGGCGTCGAGAGGGCATCCCGTATGTTTCCCGAGCGCCTGGACTCCACCATCGCCTATGACATCGCCAGGGCGATGCGGGATGGGTTTAACCGCCATTACCAGCTGTTTCGCAGCGAGTCGGCCAGGGCCAAGCACCGGTTTGAAACGGCTGACTGGCATGGCCAGCAAAGGGCGCAGCGTGAACGTATCGAGTTTTATGACCTGCGTGTGCGTGAAGCGTCGATGAGGCTGGAGCGCGAATTCAAAGCTGGCGAGCAAAGCATGGATGTCTGGCAGCAGGTCAAGCTGCACTACATCGGCCTGCTGGTCAATCACCACCAGCCCGAGCTGGCCGAAACCTTCTTCAATTCGGTCACCACCAAGATCCTGCACCGCAGCTACTTTCAGAACGACTTTATTTTTGTGCGGCCTGCGCTCAGTACCGAGTACATCGAAAACGACGAGCCCACCGCGCTGCCCACTTACCGGGCCTATTACCCGACACCTGAAACCTTGCAAGCTGTCATCGTCAAGCTGGTGACCGACTTTGATTTGCGGCTGGAATTTGAAGACCTCGAGCGGGATGCGGGTTATGTGGTGGACGCACTCCGCAAACGCCTCGGAGAGGTCAAGTTGCGCGCCAATTTTCAGATGCAGGTGCTGTCGGGGCTGTTCTATCGCAACAAGGGCGCCTATGCCGTCGGCAAGATCATCAATGGTTTCACTGAAATCCCGGTAGCGCTCCCGCTGCTACACAACAAGCACGGCAAACTGGTGATTGACGCTGCCTTGTTCGGGGAAGATGACTTGCTGATCCTGTTCAGTTTTGCACGGGCTTATTTCATGGTGGACATGGGCATTCCCTCGGCCTATGTGCAGTTTCTACGCAGCATGATGCCGCGCATGCCACGCGCTGAAATTTACAACGCGCTGGGGCTGGCCAAACAGGGCAAGACGCTTTTTTACCGAGACTTTTTGTACCACCTGCGCCATTCCACCGACAAGTTTCGCATTGCACCCGGTATCAAAGGCATGGTGATGCTGGTGTTCGACCTACCGTCGTTTCCCTATGTGTTCAAGGTGATCAAGGACTATTACCCGCCGCAGAAAGACACCACACGCGAGCAGATCAAGGGCAAGTACCTGCTGGTCAAACAGCATGACCGCGTCGGCCGCATGGCTGACACCCAGGAATACAGCGAGGTCGCTTTTCCGCGTGGCCGTTTTGATGACGAGTTGATCGCCGAGATTGAAAAATTCGCACCCAGCCAGCTCGAAATCTCCGACCGCGACGGCGACGGCCAGACCGAAGTCATCATCAAGCATGTCTACATCGAACGGCGCATGATCCCGCTGAATATCTACCTGCAGGAAGCGTTTGATGCGGGCGTGAAGGAGCCGGCGGCCAAGGAACAGATTGAGCGTGCAGTCGTCGAATACGGCAACGCTATCAAAGACCTGGTGGCGGCCAACATCTTTCCCGGCGACATGCTGTGGAAAAACTTTGGCATCACCCGGCATGGCAAAGTTGTTTTTTATGATTACGATGAAATCGAATACGTCACGGACTGCAAGTTTCGCAAGGTGCCGGCACCGCGCAACGAGGAAGACGAGATGAGTGGAGAGATCTGGTACGGCGTCGGCCCAAAGGATGTCTTCCCGGAGACTTTTGGCCCTTTTTTATTGGGCAACGATGCGGTACGTGATGTCTTTATGCGGCACCATGCCGATTTGCTGGAGGCAGCTTTTTGGCAAAACCACCAGGCACGTATCCAGGCCGGTCATGTGTTTGACGTGTTTCCCTATGAGCAGGACAAGCGCTTCGTCAAGAAGCATGACGTCTCAGTTTCCTGAATTTTCTAATCGATCCCACGCTCACGTTTGAAGGAGCAATCATGCTTGATGCCATCGTCATTTTGGGCGCTGCCCGAACGCCCATGGGGTCTTTTCAGGGAGACTTCAGCACGCTGTCGGCGCATGACCTGGGTGGGGTGGCAATCAAGGCCGCGGTGGCGCGCGCCGGCATTGCAGCGAATACAGTTGATGAAGTGCTGTTCGGCAACTGTTTGATGGCGGGCCAGGGTCAGGCGCCCGCACGGCAAGCGGGCTTCAAAGGCGGTCTGCCTGCCAGCACCGGCGCCGTGACTTTGTCAAAAATGTGCGGCTCTGGCATGCAGGCGACCATCCTGGCCCATGATCAGTTACTCGTAGGAAGCCGCGATGTGATGGTGGCTGGCGGCATGGAAAGCATGACCAACGCACCCTACCTGCTGCTCAAAGGCCGCGGCGGCATGCGCATTGGCCATGACCGTGTTTATGACCACATGATGCTGGACGGCCTCGAAGATGCCTATGAGCCAGGACGCGCCATGGGAACTTTTGGCGAGCAGTGCGCTGACAAATACCAGTTCAGCCGCGAGGAGCAAGACGCCTTTGCGACTGCCAGCGTCAACCGAGCCAAGGCGGCCACGTCGTCTGGTGCCTTCAGCCACGAAATCGCGCCAGTGACTGTCAAAGGTCGTTCGGGTGAAACCACGATTTCTATCGATGAAGGTCCGGGCAGGGTCAAACTCGACAAGATCCCCGGGCTCAAACCTGCGTTCAGGAAAGACGGCACCATTACCGCCGCATCCAGTTCGTCGATCAATGACGGTGCCGCTGCGCTGGTGCTGGCGCGCGAATCGACCGCCGAAGAATCGGGCGCGATGCCGCTTGCCCGCATCGTCGGTCACGCCACGTTTGCTCAGGCGCCCGAATGGTTCACCACTGCACCCATTGGGGCAGTGCAAAAGCTGCTCCCAAAAATTGGCTGGCAGGTCAAGGATATCGATTTGTGGGAAGTCAATGAAGCCTTTGCGGTCGTGCCTATGGCTGCCATGAAAGAGCTCGGCATCAGCCACGACATCGTCAATGTTCATGGCGGCGCTTGCGCGCTGGGTCATCCTATCGGTGCCAGCGGTGCGCGCATCATCGTTACCCTGATTTATGCGCTGAAAGCCCGAGGCCTAAAGAAAGGCGTTGCCACGCTTTGCATTGGTGGTGGCGAGGCCACAGCTCTAGCCCTTGAATTGATCTAAACAAACTTCATAGAGCCTGAAATCATGCCCATCACCAAAGGATTCCGCGCCCTGGTGGACGAAGCCACGGCGCAAATCAAAACCTATAGCGTCGATCAGGTGCGGGCCATGCTGGACGACGCAAAGGTTCAGCTGGTTGACATTCGTGATGTGCGCGAGTTGACGTCCGGTACCGTGGTGGGTGCCTTCCATGCGCCGCGGGGAATGCTCGAGTTCTGGGTGGACCCGGACTCGCCTTATCACAAGAGCGTGTTTGCCGACGAGTCTCGCGAGTTCATTCTTTTCTGCAGTGCCGGCTGGCGCAGCGCGCTGGCGGTTCAAACGCTGCAACAGATGGGCATGCGCAATGTTGCACAGCTGGGCGGCGGCTACACGGAATGGCTCAAGCAGGGCGGCCCCACCGAAACGCTGGAAGACCGCAAGTCCAAAAAGGCCTGATGGTTGCTGTTCCGCGACCGCGTCTCCTGCGCCCTAGGTAGATATTGAAATTGCCTCTAACTACCTCAAACTGCCGGTTTCCGCTCGGAAAGTTACTCGGCCTTGGCCGTACCGACCATACGCTTGCCCCGTGCTCGAATGTTCAATGCTTCCACCGCTAGCGAAAACGCCATGGCTGCATAGATATAGCCTTTAGGTACTTGCTGATCAAAGGCTTCGGCTGTCAAGGCCATGCCCACCATCACCAAAAAAGCCAACGCCAGTACCTTGATTGACGGGTGGCGGTCGACAAAATCGCCAATCGGCTTGGCCGCCACCAGCATGACCCCCACTGAGGTGATAACAGCCGCCACCATCACCCAGATCTCGTCCACCATGCCCACCGCCGTGATCACGGAGTCCAGCGAAAACACAATATCGATGATGGCGATTTGGCCGATGATTCCCCAGAACAACTTGTTGCCCGCCGTCTTGAGCTCGGCCTGGTCGCTTGATGCAGGGCCGGCCAGCTCGCGGGCCTCGACTTCGACAAAGATCTCGTGCGAGGCCTTGTAGAGCAGGAAGATACCCCCCAGGAGCAGTACCAGGTCACGTCCGCTGATACCCTCACCCAGGACGGTGAAGAGGTCCGCTGTCAGGCTCATCACCCAGCTCAGCGAAAACAGCAGGAGCAGCCGTGACACCATGGCAAAGCCCAGGCCCATCCGGCGCGCCTTGTCGCGCCTTTCCGGGGGCAGCCGCCCGACCAGTATGGAGATGAAGATGATGTTGTCGATACCCAGCACGATCTCCAAAGCGGTCAGCATCGCAAACGCGATCCAGACGTTGGGGTCCAGTAAAAAGTCCATAGGGGTCGCAGTCGAGCTGCCTCTCTGTTAATCAAGAATATAAGAATGAAGGGCGCTATCTGGTGCGGCATCACTTAGGGGGACTCCCTCACGGCAGTAGGCATTCTGATTGCCATGACCCCCGAATTAAGACGCAGGCGAGACGCGCTCCAACGAGCGATTTCAGGCCTGAAGACCGCGAGGAGGCTTTTGCGGCCGTTCGATCAGCGGGTGCGGCAGGGTTAAAGCCAGGTACCCGACAGGCTGCGCATCGTCCAACACCGGTAACAGCGAAAGAATCGGGGGCAATATGGGTTCAGAGAGTTCGAACGACGAGTCCATAGCGATCGCTTGGGTAAGCGGAGCATCGACGCTGCCACGGGCATCGATCACCTGTAATCCACCAACCGCCGAGAGCGGGCCCCTGTCAGCGGCCGATAGGCGTGAGACCGAGAGTTGCGTCAGGCAAAGCACCATCAGCGCGCACAGAAAAATGCAGGCGGAAACAAGCAGGGCGGGGCGTGAGAGCTTCGGCACCCGACCATGCTATCACCGTCCGACCAGGCCAGGGGCCCGCCACAGTCCGCCCTGCGGTTCAAGGCGCGCGCCCGCGGCTGAAGTTGACCAATCGCTACCCGGCTGGACGGTTGGGTGTTTTTTCGGCAGTGAAGAGGCTATCTGCCTGATGCTCAATGAATTCCGACTTGTGTAGCTATAAAAAGCATAGTAACCTGACATTTGACCTGTCCACATGGCCGGCTGGCAGCCGCAAAACACCCTGGCGTGATAACCTTGCAGCCCAATTCTTCACAAGACTGCAAGACACACTATGCCCGGACTTTTACCCCATGTTGACCCTGACGGTCTGCTTGAATTTTCGGTGGTCTACACCGACCGCGCGCTCAACCACATGTCGCGCAGTTTTCAGGGCGTGATGAAAGATATTTCTGGCGTCCTGAAAGAGGTCTACAACGCGCACGCTGCGGTGCTGGTACCCGGTAGCGGCACCTACGGCATGGAAGCTGTGGCACGCCAGTTTGCCACCGGCAAGCCGGTGATGGTGTTGCGCAACGGTTGGTTCAGCTATCGCTGGACCCAGATTTTTGACATGGGGCAGATTCCCTCAACATCAACTGTGATCAAGGCCCGCAAGACTGGTCCCGGCGCGCAGGCACCGTGGGCGCCCGCGCCGATTGCAGAAGTGCAGGCAGCCATAGCCAAAGAAAAGCCCGCCGTATTTTTTGCCCCCCATGTCGAAACTTCCGCCGGCCTGATCCTGCCTGACAGCTACCTGCGTGCTGTGGCGGATGCCGTGCACGCGGTGGGGGGGCTTTTCGTGCTCGACTGCGTCGCCTCTGGCGCCATGTGGGTAGACATGAAAGCCACCGACGTGGATGTGCTGATCTCTGCGCCGCAAAAAGGCTGGAGCAGCTCACCGTGCTGTGCCATGGTCATGCTCAGTGAGCGCGCGCGCGCCGCGATTGAAAGCACCACCAGTTCCAGCTATTCCTGCGACCTCAAGAAGTGGCTACAAATCATGGAGGCGTATGAAAAAGGCGGCCACGCCTACCACGCGACCCTGCCTACTGACGCCCTGACACGGCTTCGCGCTGTGATGATTGAAACGCAGGCTTACGGCTTTGCCAAGGTGAAGGCGGAGCAGGAGGCCCTGGGCAGTAAGGTGCGAGCCCTGTTCGAAAGCCGGGGCTTGCCCAGCGTGGCGGCAGAGGGCTTCAAGGCACCCGGCGTGGTGGTCAGCTACACCACCGATCCCGACATCCAGTCCAGCCGCAAGTTTCTGGACCAAGGTTTGCAGACGGCGGCGGGGGTGCCGTTGCAGTGTGACGAAGGCCCTGACTTCATGACCTTCCGGGTGGGGCTGTTCGGGCTGGAAAAGTGGCACCATGTGGACCGTACGGTGGCCCAACTGGCTGCCGCACTGGATCGAATCGGTCTGGTGGAGCCGGTAGCCGAGGCGCTGGCCGGCTGACAAGGTATGTTTCAAAGCCGAGTGAGGCGGATACTCATTCGGATCGGCAGGCGTCGCCTTCGGGCTATTGCGGCTCCTCAAGCCAGGCATTTGGCGGTATGGTATGGCCTGGAAACAGGCCAAGCTCGGTTCTGATGCCCTTGTGGTGACGATGAACGGCGCGCCCATTTGAAATGAGATACCGATGTCCGTGCTGGAAACAAAACTCAACGCCCGTACTGCTGACTTCCAGGCCAACGCGGCCGCCATGCGTTCGCTGGTCGACGACCTCCAGAAAAAAGTTTCACAATCGGCGGCGGGTGGCGGGGAAGCCGCACGGGCCAAACATGCGGCGCGCGGCAAGCTGCTACCGCGTGAACGGGTTCAGATGCTGCTGGATGCGGGTACGCCGTTTCTTGAGCTGTCACCTCTGGCCGCTTACGCGATGTACCCCGATCGCGACGGCACCGATAGCGCTCCCTGTGCCGGGGTCATCACCGGTATTGGCCGCATCAGCGGGGTGGACTGCGTGGTGGTCTGCAATGACGCGACCGTCAAGGGTGGAACCTATTACCCTATGACGGTCAAAAAGCACCTGCGTGCGCAAGAGATCGCTCAGCAGAACAACTTGCCCTGTATCTATCTGGTCGATTCAGGCGGCGCCAACTTGCCGAATCAGGATGATGTGTTTCCAGACCGAGACCATTTTGGCCGCATCTTCTACAACCAGGCGCAAATGAGTGCCTTGGGTATCGCGCAGATCGCGGTGGTGATGGGCAGTTGCACGGCCGGCGGTGCCTACATGCCCGCCATGAGCGATGAAACCATCATCGTCAAAAACCAAGGCACGATTTTTCTCGGTGGTCCACCTTTGGTGAAAGCGGCAATTGGTGAAATTGTCTCGGCCGAGGATCTGGGCGGCGGTGATGTGCATACCCGGCTGTCGGGGGTGGCAGACCACCTGGCACAAAATGACGCCCATGCACTGGACCTGGCGCGCCATGCCGTCGCCAGCCTGAACCGTAGCAAGCACGTTCAGCATGCCCTGCGCCAACCGGCTCCACCGCTGCACGACGCCGAAGAACTTTACGGTGTGATCCCGGTAGACACGCGCAAGCCCTACGATGTGCATGAAGTCATCGCACGGATTGTGGACGGCAGCGAGTTCCATGAATTCAAGGCGCGTTATGGCTCCACTTTGGTGTGCGGCTTTGCGCATATCGAAGGCATGCCAGTCGGCATAGTGGCCAACAATGGCATTTTGTTTTCAGAGAGCGCGCAGAAGGGCGCGCACTTTATCGAGCTGTGTTGCCAACGCAAAGTGCCGTTGATTTTTTTGCAGAACATCACCGGCTTCATGGTCGGCCGCAAGTACGAGAGCGAAGGCATTGCCCGACACGGCGCCAAGCTGGTCACGGCCGTGGCCACGGCCAACGTTCCCAAGTTCACCATCATCATTGGCGGCAGTTACGGTGCAGGAAACTATGGCATGTGAGGCCGGGCCTATTCGCCCCGCTTTTTGTGGATGTGGCCCAATGCGCGGATTTGCGTCATGGGCGGTGAGCAGGCAGCCAGCGTTTTGGCCATCGTCAGGCGTGACGGTATTGAAGCCCGCGGTGGCAACTGGAGCGCGGAAGAAGAAGCGGCCTTCAAGCAGCCGCTGCTGGACCAGTTTGCGCACCAGTCCCATCCCTACTATTCCACTGCCAGGATCTGGGATGACGGTGTGATCGATCCTGCCGATACGCGCAGAGTGCTGGCGCTGGGCCTGTCAGCCTCGCTCAACCAGTCCATTGCTGAGTCCAAGTTTGGCATCTTTCGGATGTAAATGACTTAAGCCTGCTCATGGAAAACATTTACCTTTCCCCCGAACACGAACTGCTGCGCGAACAGGTAGCGCGCTTTATTGCCCGCGAGGTCGAGCCTGTCGCCGCCGGTTGGGAGGAACAGGGGTGTGTACCGCGCGAGGTATTG
>JANMBW010000496.1:0-5816 GCA_031360565.1 Polaromonas sp. | reverse complement strand
CTCGAGCGGAAACGCCCTGCTGGCAACGGCCGGAACCGGTGATGTGCTGGCCGGCATGGTCGGGGCATACCTGGCGGGCGGACTGAGCGCGTTTGACGCTGCATGCAGCGCCGTGTTTGCGCATGGCAACAAGGCCGACTGGTGGGCAAAAGATCAACCTGGTCAATCGCTGACCGCATCTGTCCTCGCCTCTGGTAGAAAGCCGGAATTATCCGAGCACCATCAGGCCGATTTGAAGAATCAGAATCAGCACCAGCGCTGAAAGATCCAGACCGCCAATCGTTGGAATGAACCGGCGCAGGGGTGCCAGCAGTGGCTCAGTTAGTCGGCCCAGCAAGGCGTAAGCCGATGAGCCCGGCTGTACCCACGACAAGATGGCAAAGCCAAAGACCAGAATCATCATGGTCTGCAAAGCCACCCGCACCAGCATTTTCAGGGCAAAGGGCAGCACCGACACCCAAGCTGAAAAATCCCCGCCAGCGCCGACGCCGCTGCCGAGCACAAAGCGAAACAGCACCAGCCACACCAGCGCGTACAAAAGCGCCAGAACCGCTGCCGCCAGCAGGCTGGCCCAGTCCACGCGTGACTGCGCCCATGACTTGGGCAAGCTGCGCCTGAGAGGTTTGACCAGCCAGTCCGTGACCGCCATCACGAAGGTGCCAGGCTGCCCCCGCATGTTCACCCTGTTCCAGTTCATCCAGCCACGCAGCAACGCCGCGCCAATCAGCACAAAGAAAATCGTCTCAAGAACAAACGAAAGAATCCGGATCAACATGACGGTTCAGCCGAAAAAGAAAACATCAATCCAGTCCTTCGCGTTTAGCGGCGAGGCTTCTTGCCCTGCTTGCGACCAGCCTGCACGGGTGATGAGCCAGCTGATTTTTTAGCCGCTGTAGTCGAAGCCCGATTGGGCGATCCTGGCGATCTGCCAGAACCTTTGTCGGCGCGCCCGGAGGCACTGACACCCGCGCCAGCGCTGCTGCCGCGTCCGCCCGAGCGAAGGTTCGGTCGCGCTTCCGAGCGCTTTCCCGCCGCGCCTCGTGAAGCGCCCCGCTCTTGATCAGGCAACTCGCCGGGAAAGCCGCCAGTCTTGTCTTTCATGGCGCGGTTGGTCACGGCCAGCAGCGCCTCGCCCTCGTGCACCAGACGGAAGTCGATCTTGCGGCCATCAAGATCGACACGGCTGACCTGCACCCTGACGCGCGTGCCGATGGCATAGCGGATGCCGGTACGTTCACCGCGCAATTCCTGTCGGGCTTCGTCAAAACGGAAATATTCGCCCCCGAGCTCGGTGATGTGCACCAAACCTTCTACGTACATGGCGTCCAGCGTCACAAAAATGCCAAAACCTGTCGCCGACGTCACCACCCCACCAAACTCTTCACCCAGGTGCTCACGCATGTATTTGCATTTGAGCCAGGCCTCGACGTCGCGGCTGGCCTCGTCGGCTCGGCGTTCATTGGCGCTGCAATGCAGGCCAGCCGCCTGCCAGGCGAGTTCATCGGCACTGGCTTTTTTCGGCTTCTGGTCTGGCTCCTTGACCCGTGAAGCCAGGCGCTTGGACAACTTGGCCTCGGCTTCGCCCGGGGTCGGCAGTACCGGCAACTGGTACTTGGCTTTGTTGAGTACGGCCTTGATGACGCGGTGCACCAGCAAGTCAGGGTAGCGCCGAATCGGACTGGTGAAGTGGGTGTAAGCCTCATACGCCAGGCCAAAGTGGCCGCTGTTCATGGGCGTATAGATCGCCTGCTGCATCGAGCGCAGCAGCATCGAATGAATTTGCTGCGCATCGGGCCGGTCTTTGGTGGCCTGGGCAATTCGCTGAAACTCACCCGGCGAGGGATCGTCTGTGATCGTCATGCCCAAGCCAAGCGCCTTCAGGTAATTGCGCAGCATGTCCTTTTTCTCGGGCGTCGGACCTTCATGGACTCTAAACAACCCTACATGCTTGCTGCCAGCAATGAAGTCGGCAGAGCACACATTGGCCGCCAGCATGGCCTCTTCAATCAACCGGTGAGCCACGTTGCGGGTGCGGGGCACGATTTTCTCGATGCGGCCCACTTCATCGCAAACAATCTGGGTTTCGGTGGTTTCAAAATCCACCGCGCCACGCACCCCGCGTTCTTTGAGCAGAGCCTGGTAAACGTCGTGCAAATCAAGCAGGTGCGGCACCAGGGCCTTGCGCTGCTCTGCTTCCGGGCCGCGTGTATTGGCCAAGATGGCAGCCACTTCGGTATAGGTAAAACGCGCCTGGCTGAACATTACGGCTGGGTAAAACTGGTACGCGTGAACCTCGCCCTTAGCATTGTCCAGCATGTCGCAAACCATGCACAGGCGCTCGACATTCGGATTGAGCGAACACAAGCCGTTTGACAGCTTTTCCGGCAGCATCGGAATCACCCGGCGCGGAAAATACACGCTGGTGGCGCGGTCATACGCGTCAATGTCGATGGCGCTGCCGGTTTCTACATAGTGGCTTACATCGGCAATCGCTACCAGCAGGCGCCAACCCTTGCCGCGCCCAACCTTGGCCGGTTCACAGTACACCGCGTCATCAAAGTCACGCGCATCTTCGCCATCGATGGTGACGAGCGCCACATCTGTCAAATCAATGCGGTCCTTTTTATCGGTGGCGCGTACGGTATCGGGCAGGGTTCGGGCCAGCGCCATGGCGGCGTCGCTGAACTCATGCGGCACACCGTACTTGCGCACCGCAATTTCGATTTCCATGCCGGGGTCATCAATTTCACCCAACACTTCCTTGACGCGGCCTACCGGTTGGCCAAACAGCGCGGGCGGCTCGGTCAACTGGACCACGACTATTTGACCGGTCTTGGCGCTGCCAATGGCACCCTTGGGAATCAGCACATCCTGGCCGTAACGCTTGTCTTCCGGCGCCACCAGCCAGACACCGCTTTCTTGCAGCAGCCGACCGATGATCGGATTGGGCGAGCGCTCGATGATTTCCGTCACGCGGCCCTCGGGCCGGTTTTTACGATCGTGACGCACGATGCGCGCCTTGACGCGGTCCTTGTGCAACACGGCCCGCATTTCGTTAGGCGGCAAATAGATGTCCGGCTCGCCGTCGTCGCGCTGGACAAATCCGTGGCCGTCGCGATGGCCAGAAACCGTTCCCTCGTATTCAGCGAGGAGGCCGGCGCTTGCGCCGGAATGGGAATGTGTCGTTTTGATAGGAATCTCTTTTTTTAAAGCTCTACTTTTGAGCAGACTGCAGCCAGACTATTTGAAGGCAAATTTAGTGCTTCCAGACCTGAGAAGGCGTCGAGGTAATGTTACACTGCTCGCTGTGCCCGGGTGGCGGAAGAGGTAGACGCGCACGGTTCAGGTCCGTGTATCGCAAGATGTGGAGATTCGAGTTCTCTCCCGGGCACCAAGATACTCAAAATGCTCGAAAGCCGCTGAAGTTCAGCGGCTTTTTTGTTGCCTTTTTGTTGCTTGTTAAGGCATGAGCAGGTCTGGCGTCAGATCGGAAGCGCCACCAGATCGTGGCCGTCCGTTCCCACAATACGGGCCCGGGTGAACTCACCAACCTTCAGAGTTTTGCTAATCTTTTCAGGCGCAGTAAGTCTGACCACGCCGTCAATCTCCGGGGCATCCGCATACGATCGCCCCACACCACCCTTGCGTCCCAGCGCGGGCGCTGAGTCCACCAGCACCTGCATGGTCGCGCCCATGCGGCGCTGCAGTTTTTGGCTGGATACAGCTTCCGCCACCGCCATGAAGCGGGCCCGCCGCTCTTCCCGCAGTTCCTGCGGCAGCATGCCCGCAATGTCATTGGCCGCAGCACCGTCTACCGGGCTGTACGCAAAACAGCCTGCGCGGTCAATCTGAGCCTCTTGCATGAAGTCCAGCAGATGCTGAAACTCTGCCTCGGTCTCGCCTGGAAAGCCTGCGATGAAAGTACTGCGAATCACGATCTCGGGGCAAATCTCGCGCCAGCGCGCAATCCGGTCGAGGTTTTTTTCACCACTGGCGGGCCGCTTCATGCGCTTGAGAACATCCGGGTGGCTGTGCTGCAACGGTACATCCAGATACGGCAAGACCTTGCCGGTCGCCATCAGGGGCAGCACCTCGTCCACGCTCGGGTACGGGTAAACATAATGCAAGCGCACCCAGGCGCCGTAGGGCTCGGCCATGTCGCCAAGCGCCCGCACCAGCTCCAGCATGCGGGTCTTGATCGGTTGGCCGTCAAAAAAACCGGTGCGGTATTTCACGTCAACGCCATAGGCAGACGTGTCCTGACTGATCACCAGCAGCTCTTTCACGCCACCCTCAAACAGCGCACGCGCCTCATTGAGAACCTCGCCTATCGGCCGCGACACCAGGTCACCGCGCATTGACGGAATGATGCAGAACGTGCAGCGGTGGTTGCAACCCTCACTGATCTTCAAATACGCATAGTGGCGCGGCGTGAGCTTGATGCCGGCAATGCCGAATGCGTTGGGAACCAGATCAAGGAAGGGATCGTGGGGTTTGGGCAAATTCAGGTGAACCGCGTCCATGACTTCCTGCATCGCATGCGGACCTGTCACAGCCAGCACACTCGGATGCATCTGTCGCACCAAATTACCACCAGAATCGCCGGCCTTCGCGCCCAGACAGCCGGTCACAATCACGCGTCCGTAGACAGCCAGCGCTTCACCAATGGTGTCCAAACTTTCCTTGACGGCATCGTTGATGAAACCGCAGGTGTTGACGATCACCAGATCTGCACCTTCAAACGTTTTGGACGTCTGGTAGCCCTCTGCACTGAGTTGCGTCAGGATCAGTTCGGAATCAGTCAGCGCTTTGGGGCAACCCAGGCTGACAAAACCCACGCGAGGGGCGGCCGACCCGGTAGCGGGAACAGGTGGAGAAATTACATCGCTCATGCGTCCTATTGTCTCAGAGCAGGCATGCCGGCCTTCAGCGCCTGCCAAGACGCGCTGTCAAAACCTTTAGCGCTTGAGCCCTAGTGCAGCCAGCATTTGCTCACTTTGCTTTTGCATCTGCTCCTGCATTTGCGTGAACACACCCTTGGAATGCTCCACGTAGTTGCCCATCATGCCCTGCATCATGGGCGACTGGGCGTTCATGAACTGGGCCCATTTTTCAGGACTCAAGCCTTTTGATTGCTCTGCCATCTTGACTTGAAGGTCCATGAAACTCTGGACATTTTTCTCCAGATAGGCACCCATGAAACCTTGCATGGCGTTGCCATAAAAACGGATGATGTTGCCCAGCACTGCTTCGGTGAACATCGGTGCCCCGCCGGACTCTTCTTCCAAAATGATTTGCAGCAGAATGCTCCGAGTCAGGTCTTCATTGGTCTTGGCGTCACGCACCACAAAGTTGGCACTTTTCATCACCAGTTCCCGGATTTCAATCAGCGTGATGTAGGTTGAGGTCTCGGTGTCATAGAGCCGACGGTTCGGATATTTTTTGATCACGCGGCTGTCGGCAAGCTTGGCGTTTTTCGCCGTACCGGCCTCATCCGTCGCAGGCTCTGGGGGTTTCGACAACCCCACGATGGGCTTGCTGGACTTTACTTTCTGCACGGGAGACTCCTCTGGATGACCGGCGGCCGCGAACAGTTCGGGCATGACCCATTTTAGGAAAGTCTGCTCAGCCTAATCCCTTGGTTTACCCTGTGCGGCAAGCTTGGTGAGCAGAATGCCAACGCTGGAAATGAAAACAGCACCCGCAGGTGCTGAAAATCATGAACGAAAGTGGTAGGCGCAATTGGACTCGAACCAACGACCCCCACCATGTCAAGGTGGTGCTCTAACCAGCTGAGCTATGCGCCTGAAGTCGAG
>JANMBW010000478.1:0-1523 GCA_031360565.1 Polaromonas sp. | reverse complement strand
CATGGGTTCTCCTGGAAGAAGTTCGAAAAGTAAAAAAGCCCGCCAGAGCGTCCTGCGGCGGGCTTGTTGTGTTGCCGCGAGGCAAACCTGATGCGGGATCAGTAAAGTTTCTTGGGCAGCTGCATGGAACGGATGCGCTTGTAGTTACGCTTGACCGCAGCCGCTTTTTTGCGTTTGCGCTCAGCGGTTGGCTTTTCATAAAACTCGCGTGCGCGCAGGTCGGTCAGCAGGCCAAGTTTTTCAATCGTGCGCTTGAAACGGCGCAATGCCACATCGAAAGGTTCGTTATCTTTTACACGAATGGTCGTCATTGAGAGGTGAGTCCAGAGTGGGGCGTCGTTTTTTATCTGATCAGAATAAGGCCGGACGCGGGTTTGCTAGCAAAGCCTTGGATTATAGCCCAAGCTTGCCGTGTTGATTCAGGTGTAAGCTCACGCGCAGTCGGCGAGTTGGCGCTGCATCAAGGCTTGAGCGCAGGCAAAGCCTGAAGCCCAGGCCCACTGAAAGTTGTAACCGCCCAGCCAGCCCGTCACATCCACTACCTCGCCAATGAAATACAGCCCGGGCTGTTTGGATTCCATGGTCTGCGAAGACAGATCCCGGGTGTCGACCCCGCCCACCGTCACTTCGGCTTTTTTGTAACCTTCAGAACCGTTGGGCACCAGCTGCCAGTCGGCCAGGCGTTCAGCCAGGCTGGTGAGGACCTTGTCGGTGACGTCGCTGATGGGGCGATGCAGGGCGTTGTCATCCCCCACCCAGGCGTCGGCCAGTCGGCTGGGCACCAGGCTGGCGAGTTCGTTGGGGAGCTGCTTTTTGGAGCGAGCCTTGGCGCGCAGCAGGGTGTCGCCGACATCCACGCCGGGCGCAAGGTTGATGTGCAGGCACTGGCCTTCACGCCAGTAACTCGAGATTTGCAAGACAGCCGGGCCGCTCAGGCCACGATGAGTGAATAACAGGTCTTCTGCAAACACCACCGCATTTTTGCGCTGCTTGGCGCTGGCACCGGGCGGACTGGTCTCGATGTGCACGGGCAGCGCCAGTCCGGCTAATTGTGCAAAAGGTTGCCAGGCCTGGCCGTCAAACGTGAGAGGCACCAGCGCTGCCCGGGGCTCCACCAGCCGCAGCCCAAACTGCGCAGCAATGCGGTAGCCAAAGTCAGACGCTCCGATTTTGGGAATCGACAGGCCACCGCTGGCGATCACCACCTGGGGCGTCTCGATGACGCCTCGGTCGCTATGAATTTGATAGCGTATTGCGCCCGAAAGGTCTTGGCTGGAAGGACCTTTAATTATTTTGTTGACGCTGCAGGGTTGCCAGCGGGTGACCTGTCCTTTGGCGCATTCGGCCAGCAGCATGTTGATCACATCTTCGGCGGAGTCGTCGCAAAAAAGCTGGCCCTTGTGCTTTTCGTGGAAGTCAATTCCGTAGCGCTGCAGCAGCGCGATGAAGTCCTGCGGTGTGTAACGCGACAAGGCCGAACGGCAAAAGTGCGGGTTGTCGCTTAAAAACTGCGCGGGCGTGGT
>JANMBW010000448.1:0-3281 GCA_031360565.1 Polaromonas sp. | reverse complement strand
TGATGAACACCTATGGCCGTCTGCCGATCGCGCTGACGCATGGTCAAGGCTGCCGGGTGTGGGACATCAACGGCAAGTGCTATCTGGACGCGCTGGGTGGCATTGCCGTGAACACCTTGGGGCATAACCACCCGAAGCTGGTACCCGCCTTGCAAGACCAGATCGGCAAGCTCATCCACAGCTCCAACTACTACCATGTGCCCCTGCAGGAAACCCTTGCAGCCAAGCTGGTCGAGTTGTCTGGCCTGGAGAACGTGTTTTTCTGCTCTACCGGTTTAGAGGCTAACGAAGCCGCCCTGAAGCTGGCACGCAAGTTTGGGCACGACAAAGGCATTGAACGCCCCGAAATCGTGGTTTATGAGAAAGCATTCCATGGCCGCAGCATTGCCACGCTCAGCGCCACCGGTAATCCCAAGGTACAAGCTGGTTTTGGCCCGCTGGTCGAGGGTTTTATTCGCGTGCCGCTTAACGACATCGATGCAATTAAAGCCGCAACCGCCAACAATCCGAATGTGGTCGCCGTCTTTTTTGAGGCGATTCAGGGCGAAGGCGGTGTCTACCCCATGCATGACGACTACATGCGGCAAATCCGCCAGCTGTGCGACCAGCGAGACTGGCTGCTGATGATCGACGAGGTGCAGTGCGGCATGGGACGCACCGGGAAATGGTTTGCGCACCAGTGGTCGGGCATCTTGCCTGACGTGATGCCGCTGGCCAAAGGCCTGGGCTCAGGCGTGCCGATTGGTGCAGTCGTCGCCGGTCCCAAAGCCGCCCGCATTTTTCAACCGGGCAACCACGGCACCACCTTTGGCGGCAACCCGCTGGCCATGCGCGCAGGGGTGGAAACCATCCAAATCATGGAGGAAGACGGCGTGCTGGCCAACGCCACAGCAGTTGGCGAACATCTACGGGCCGTCTGACGGCTGCGCTGGCCGGTGAAGCCGGGGTACAAGAAATTCGTGGCCGGGGACTGATGCTGGGCATAGAACTCCACATGCCCTGCGGCGACCTGCTCAAGCGCGCCGCCGACAACGGCCTGCTGATCAGCGTGACCGCGGATTCAGTGATCCGTCTGGTGCCGCCGCTGATCATGACTGCGGAAGAGGCAGATGAGGTCGTCGCCATCTTGTGCCCGCTGATCAAGCAGTTTCTGGCAGAAAAATCGGCAGCATGAGCACCGGCAGCGCCTCTGTCGTCCCGCCGATCCGGCATTACCTCCAGTTCAGCGATCTGAGCGCGGACGACTACGCCTATCTGTTTGCGCGCGCGGCCCTGATCAAGAAAAAATTCAAGGCCTACGAAAAACACCAGCCACTGGTAGACCGCACGCTGGCGATGATTTTCGAAAAGGCCTCGACCCGGACCCGCGTGAGCTTTGAAGCGGGCATGTACCAGTTGGGTGGCAGTGTGGTCAACCTCACCACCGGCGACAGTCAACTGGGGCGTGCCGAACCGATTGAAGACAGCGCCAGAGTCATCAGCCGCATGGTCGACCTGGTGATGATTCGCACCTTTGAGCAAACCCGAATTGACCGGTTTGCAGAGTATTCACGGGTACCTGTTATCAACGGGCTGACCAACGAGTTTCATCCCTGCCAGATTCTGGCGGACATCTTCACCTACATCGAGCACCGGGGCTCCATTGAAGGCAAAACGGTTGCCTGGGTCGGCGACGGCAACAACATGGCCAATACCTGGCTGCAAGCCAGCGAGATTCTGGGCTTTACCGTGCACCTCAGTACACCGGGCGGCTATGAGGTGGACCAGTCGGTCGCAGGCATTCGTTCAGCTGAAAGCTACCGGGTTTTCAAGGACCCGATGCAGGCCTGCGCCGGTGCCGACTTGGTGACCACCGACGTCTGGACCAGCATGGGTTATGAATCTGAAAACGCCACCCGTCAAAAAGCCTTTGCAGACTGGTGTGTGGATTCCGAAATGATGCGCGAAGCAAAGGCCGATGCACTGTTCATGCACTGCTTGCCTGCGCATCGCGGTGAAGAGGTGCAGGCCGACGTGATTGACGGTCCGCAGTCTGTGGTGTGGGACGAAGCGGAAAACCGGATGCATGTACAAAAGGCACTCATGGAGTTCCTTTTGCTGGGCCGCATCACCTAGCCCGAGCGCGTCAACCCCGACCGACGAACGGCATCTTGGTGGCCATGATGGTCATGAACTGCACGTTGGTCGACAAGGGCAAGGACGCCATGTGCACCACCGCATCGGCGACCTCCCTGACATCCATCATCGGCTCGATGGCAATTTCGCCGTTGGCCTGCGGCACGCCCTTGGCCATGCGCGCAGCGAGCTCGGTCATGGCATTGCCAATATCGATTTGCCCACAGGCGATGTTGTATTTGCGGCCATCGAGAGACAAGGCCTTGGTCAAGCCGGTAATGGCGTGCTTGGTCGCCGTGTAGGGCGCAGAACCGGGCCGGGGCGCGTGCGCAGAAATCGAGCCGTTATTGATGATGCGGCCGCCTTGCGGAAGCTGGTCTTTCATCATCCTGAAAGCGCCTTGTGCGCATAAAAACGAGCCGGTCAGGTTAATGTTGACGACGTTTTGCCATTGCTCAAACGTAATGTCCTCAAAGGTCATGCCCATGCCGCTCACGCCGGCGTTGTTGAACAGAACATCGATGCGTCCGAACTTTTTCTCTATGGTCTTGAACAAGGCTAAGACCGATTCTGGATTGCCCACATCGGTAGAAACGGGCATGGCCCGCTCGTTGCCAGACTCGGCGGCTACCTCTTCCAGGGGCTGCATGCGGCGACCCGCGAGCACCACGCTGTAGCCGACTTGCAGCAGACCCAAGGCAACCGCTTTACCAATGCCGGTGCCGGCGCCTGTCACGAGTGCGACTTTTGGGATGTCTTCTTTGGAGTTGGTCATGGGTATTTTCCGATGCGTGAAAAAATCAGTCTGATGGCGGCGGCGTCGCTTTCCCCGGATTGTGCCCGACCGCCCAGGCTGACCGTCGCCTTAACTGATGTCATCCTACACCCCGCATCACAACACTTTGGGGGTCGCACCATACAGCCAAGGTATGTCGAGCAGTTTTTCGCCCAGTAGTCTGAGTGAAATATCGCGGCCCCAGCGCAGCAGGCCATGGGCATGAAAAAGTTGGCCATTCCGCATGGCCCTGGCCTGGACTCTGGCGTTGCGCTGCCAGCGGCTTTGTGCATAACGCTCAAGCGCTGCCGGTACCTCCTGCCACGAGTTCCGCACCGAGGCCAATGCCACTCCCAACGCAGCGGCGTCTTCCAGCGCCATACCGGCCCCC
>JANMBW010000446.1:0-7060 GCA_031360565.1 Polaromonas sp. | reverse complement strand
ACATTGCCAAGGATATTGCCAAGCGGCCCTTCATTTTGGTGGGCTTTGCTGCCTTTGTGCTGCTCACGCCGCTCGCTGCTACATCTTTCAATGCGGCGATCAAGGCGATGGGTGCCAAACGCTGGCAACTTTTGCACAAATTGGTATACGGTATCGCCGGTCTGGGCATCCTGCATTTTTTCTGGATGCGTGCAGGTAAGAACAATTTTGCCGAGGTGTTTGTCTACGCCGCCATTCTTGCGCTGTTGCTGGGTTGGCGGGCACAGCAATATTTAAAGAAAACGCGTCCGCAGCCCATGAGGGTCGCTCGCGACTCGCTATTCAATCAATAGCAAATCGACCAAGTCATGTTAGCCCGGCAGGCTTTCATGACGCATTTGGTCCAGCGAACTTTCGCGCTGCCGGATGAGGTGCGTGGTGGCGCCGTCTACCAGTATTTCGGCGGCGCGCCCGCGGGTGTTGTAGTTGCTCGACATGCTCATGCAATAGGCGCCGGCTGACAACACCGCCAGGCAGTCCCCAGCGGCGACATCCAGCCTGCGATCCCGGCCAATCCAGTCGCCACTTTCACACACCGGGCCCACCACGTCGTAAAGAGTGCCTGCCGTGGCTTGGCCATTCAAGGCTACTGGAATGATGCTGTGAAAGGCCTGGTACATGGCGGGCCGCGGCAAGTCGTTCATGGCCGCGTCGATGATGCAAAAGTTTTTCTGCTCGCCCGGTTTCAGATACAGAATTTCAGTGAGGCAGACGCCGGCATTGCCCACCAGTGAGCGACCCGGCTCGATCATCAATTTTTTCTGACCATAGCCACGCGCATCCAGTTTGTGCAGCAGCATTTGCCAAAGGCTATCGGCCTCAGGCGGCGTCTCATGCTCGTATTGGATGCCCAGGCCACCGCCAAAATCAATGTGTTCAATCGGAATGCCTGCCGCCTCGATAGCCGAAACCAGATCGAGCACCCTGTCGAGGGCGTCGAGGTAGGGTGTAGGCTCCAAAATCTGCGAGCCGATGTGGCAATCAATCCCGATGACCGTCAGGCCCTTCAGGGACGCCGCATACTGATACACCCGCAGTGCATCTTCATGGGCCACGCCAAACTTGTTGTCCTTCAACCCCGTGGAGATGTAAGGGTGGGTTTTCGGATCCACATTTGGGTTGACGCGAATGCTGACGGGTGCGCGCAGGCCCAACTCGATGGCTACGCTGGACAGGACCTCCAGCTCGGCTTCACTTTCGACATTGAAGCAGCCAATGCCAGCGCGCAGAGCCTGACGCATTTCTGGGCGAGTCTTGCCTACGCCCGAGAAAATGACTTTGCCTGCATCGCCACCTGCAGCCAGCACCCGATCGAGTTCGCCGCCCGACACAATGTCAAAGCCGCACCCGGCAGCGGCAAATACTTGCAGCACGCCGAGTGTTGAATTGGCCTTCATGGCGTAACAGATCTGCGCCTGGCGACCGGCAAAGCCCCGTTTGTAGGCGCCAAGCGCGGCCAGCATGGCGGCTTTCGAGTAAACAAACAAAGGCGTCCCATGCTGCTGGGCCAAAGCTGCAAGGGCCGCGTCTTCCAGATGCAGTAAGCCGTCCCGGTAAGCGACGAAAGGATGGCCGGGCAAGGGGGTCTGGGCGGCCGGCTGCGCTGCTGCGCTGGCGGGCATGCTCATCGGGGTGCGGACGCTGCGGGGACAGCAGGGGGTGCCACCAGGTCGGACCGAGTCAGGGGCGCCGAGCTGGTCGACGGGGCAGAATTACCCAACCGGAAGGGCACGCTTTCGGGAGTAAGAAACAGCGGACCTTTTTGGCCGCAACCGGCCAATACCGTCATGAAAAGCAGTGTCGCCGCACGCCCACGAAGACAACAGGCACCCAGCCGACGGCCTAGAATTGGAGATGGAAAAAACATAGTGGGATTGTAATGACCGACCTGGAATACCTTGGCCTCGCCGAGAAAGTGCTCAGTGCAGTCGAGCTCGCATGCGACCGGATCAATGATGAGACCGATGCCGACGTTGACAACCAGCGCACCGGCGGCATGGTCACCCTGACCTTTGCCAACCGCAGCCAGATCATCGTCAACCTGCAAAAACCCTTGCAAGAGATTTGGATGGCAGCCAAAGCTGGCGGGTTTCACTTCAAGTACATCGACGGGCGTTGGACCGATACCAAAGATTCCGGCGAATTTTTTGACTGCCTGTCCCGCTATGCCAGCGAGCAGGCGGGGCAGGCGCTAAGGTTTAATTCTTGAACAGGTCGAGAATCCGTTTTTTCTCATCCGAGGGCGGTAACACCGAAATCGGAGCGCCCGGGATGCCTTGATCCGATGGGGGCTGTCCGCCACTGGCAGACGCTGCCGGGTCCTGCAACCCCACGCTGCTCACACCCGCGCCCCTGGCGTATTCCTCGTAATACCACTCGCCGCCCTGGTTGACTACTCCTGCAGGCGCATTCATTTCACTGACCGGCACGTTTCGCAAGGCGTAGCCCATGAAATCAATCCAGACAGGCAGACTGAGGCCGCCACCGGTTTCGCGGTCACCCAGCTTTTTAGGCGTGTCGTAACCCATCCATACCGCTGCGGTAAGGGTGGGTTGAAATCCGACAAACCAGGTGTCGATCGAGTCGTTGGTGGTGCCGGTTTTGCCATAGAGGTCCGGTCGCTTCAAGGTGGCCTGCGCCTTTGCGGCGGTACCGGAGCGCGCCACCGCTTGAAGCAGACTGGACATGATGAAAGCGTTGCGGGGACTGACACCGCGGACGGATTCGTCTAATACCGGTGGCCGGGTTTCCAACAAAACCTTGCCTTTCTGATCGGTTATTTTCGTCACCAGGTAGGGGTCTACGCGGTAGCCTCCATTGGCAAAGACAGAAAAAGCAGTGGCCATTTGTATAGGCGTCACCGAGCCGGCACCCAGCGCCATGGTCAGATAAGCCGGGTGTTTTTCAGCTTCAAAACCAAAATGCGTGATCCAGTCCTGGGCATAGGACGCGCCTATGGCCTGGAGGATCCGGATGGAAATCATGTTTTTTGATTTTTTCAGCGCTGTCCGGAGGCTCATCGGGCCATCAAAATGACCATCGTAGTTTTTTGGTTCCCAAGGCTGACCGCCCGTCACGCCTGCATCAAAAAACAGGGGAGCATCGTTGACCACCGTACCGGGGGTAAAACCTTTTTCTAGCGCAGCGGAGTAAATAAAAGGTTTGAAGCTGGAACCAGGTTGTCGCCATGCCTGGGTCACGTGGTTGAACTTGTTTTTCTCGAAGTCAAAGCCACCAACCAGCGCACGGATGGCCCCATCGCGAGGATCTAGCGCAACAAAAGCACCCTCTACTTCAGGCAGTTGGGTAATTTCCCAGGTGTTTTTTGGCGTTCTGGCAACCCGAATCAGGGCGCCCCGCCGAATCCGGATGTTGGGCGCCGCCTTGTCACTCAACCCGGACTGCGCGGGCCGGAGTCCCTCGCCTGTGATCTCTACTGTTTCACTGTTCGGCCGGATAGCCAGAATTTTCTTGGAACTGGCCTCCAGAACGATGGCCGACATCACATCGCCATTGTCCGGGTTCTCTGTCAAGGCCTCATCAATCTCGTCTTCGGCGTCCTTGAGGTTGGCGGGAAGGTCAAAAAATTTCTCGGGCCCCCGGTAAATCTGGCGCCGCTCGTAATCCATGATGCCTTTGCGCAGCGCCTTGTAGGCCACAGTTTGGTCGGCGGCTCGCAAGGTGGTGTACACGTTCAGTCCGCGGGTGTAGGTCTGTTCGCCGTATTGGTTAAAAACCAGTTGCCGTACGGTTTCTGCAATGTATTCTGCGTGGACCCGGCCAGCGTCCGGCCCGGTCTTGACGGAAAGTTCTTCTGCCTTGGCGGCAGTGGCCTGGGCGCTGGTGATGAAACCGTTGTCTTCCATCCGCTCAATGATGTAGAGCTGCCGCGAACGGGCCCTTTTGGGGTTGACGATAGGGTTAAAGGCAGAGGGCGCCTTGGGGAGACCGGCAAGCATGGCCGCCTGCGCAATCGTGATGTCCTTGAGCGGTTTGCCGAAATAAGCTTCGGAAGCCGCCGCAAAGCCGTAGGCACGGTTACCCAGAAAAATCTGGTTCATGTAGATTTCGAGGATCTGGTCCTTGGTCAGCAAGTGTTCCAGCTTGAAGGTCAGCAAAATCTCATAAATTTTGCGGGTGTAGCTCTTTTCGGCGGACAGGTACACATTGCGTGCCACCTGCATCGTGATGGTGGAGGCACCCTGACTTTTTGCTCGGCCGACGTTGGCCAGGCCGGCCCGGATCACGCCCAGGTAATCGACGCCGCCGTGCGAAAAAAAGCGCGCATCTTCAATCGCCAGCACGGCGTCCTTCATGACTTTGGGAATGTCTTGGATGGGCGTCAGACTGCGCCGTTCTTCGCCGAATTCACCAATCACGACACCGTCGGCCGAGTAGACCCTCATGGGTAACTTGGGCCGATAATCGGCGAGGTCAGAAATGTCCGGCAGATTCGGGTAAGCCACTGCCAGCGCTACGGCAACCACCAGCAAAACGCTTAAGACGCCTGCCACCAGCAGTCCACCGCCCCACAGGATGAGTGTGATGAGCCAGCCAAGCCAGAGCGGGCGCGTCAGGACTCTGGATTTGGCATCGGCTGGGTTGGATGAGTTCGGATTTGGGGGCATGGGTGCAATGGTAAGGCTCTCAACCCATTATAAAAATCTGCGGCGTCGGAAATGGCAACGTGAATGGCGACTGGTCAGAACTTTTACCTTTTGAAGCGATGGTTGCTTGGAAAGCGGCATCCAGGGCTTGTCAAAAGCGTCGGTTTTTGGCAACGCTAATGCTGGTCAAAACAGAAAAAGTCCTTACTGTACAAAGAGCTTGCTGATAGTATTCAAGTGATTTCTTAAGTACATATGGCTACACACTGGCCATCTTTTGGGGACTGTCTTGATCGCTTTGGGGTCTTTATTTAACCAACAGGATTCGCCGCTGCTGGGTTTGGACATCAGTTCATCAAGCGTCAAGCTGGTGGAGCTAAGTCGCGACCGGTCCGGAAATTTGGTCCTGGATCGCTGTGCCATCGAGCCGCTGGAGCAAGGCTGGATCACCGACGGCAATGTCGAGAAATTTGACGAGGTGGCGGAAGCGTTGCGCCGCCTGGTCAAAAAAAGCGGTACCCGCACCAAGCAGGTTGCCATGGCACTGCCGGCTTCTGCAGTCATCACCAAGAAAATTGTCCTGCCTGGCGGTCTGAACGAGTCAGAGCTGGAGGTTCTGGTTGAATCAGAGGCCAACCAGTACATCCCGTTTTCGCTGGATGAAGTCAGCCTGGATTTTTGCGTGATCGGGCCAAGCGCCACGTCGAGCGGCGATGTGGAAGTTCTGATTGCCGCATCCCGCAAGGAAAAAGTACAGGACCGGGAGGGCCTGGCAGAAGCGGCAGGCCTTAAACCGGTCATTGTGGACGTCGAATCCTATGCCTCGCGACTGGCCACTGCCCGTTTGATAGAAAACTTGCCCAATAAAGGCGTCGACACCCTGGTGGCCCTGTTTGAAGTGGGCGCCTTGACGACCAGCATGCAGGTCATCAAGAACGACGAAGTTCTCTACGAAAGGGACCAGGCCTTTGGTGGCGCGCAACTGACGCAGTTGATCGTTCGCCAATACGGTTTTTCTCCTGAAGAAGCTGAGAGCAAAAAGCGCAGCGGTGATTTGCCAGACGACTATCAATTGGGCGTCTTGAAACCCTTTGTTGACAACCTGGCGCAGGAAATCGGGCGAGCGCTGCAGTTCTTTTTTACCAGTACCCCGCACAACAGGGTGGACTACGTCATGCTGGCCGGCGGTTCGTCTGCGCTTTCCGGATTGACCGAATCGGTCACCAAGCAGACCTCATTTGCCTGCATGCGTGCCGACCCGTTCGATGGGATGACCATGGGAAATAACGTCCGTGAAGGCAAGATGCGACGAGAAGCGGCCTCTTACCTGACGTCCTGCGGTTTGGCCCTGCGGAGGTTTCTGCGGTGATTCTCGTTAACCTACTCCCCCACCGAGAGGCAGCGCGCAAGCGTAAGCGCGAGCTGTTTTTTATTGCTTTGGGCATTTCCGCGTTGGTCGGCGGAGTGATTTGTGGCGCCGTGTTTACCTGGTACCAGGCTCAAATTTCCGGCCAAAAAGACAAAAACACCATTCTCAAAACCGAGATCATCCGTCTCGAGGGGCAAATCAAAGAAATTGCCGGCTTGCAGCAGGAAATAACGGCTCTTCGCGCCCGGCAAAATGCGGTGGAGGATTTGCAGGGAAACCGCAATTTACCGGTGTATTTGCTCAATGAACTGGTCAAACAGCTCCCCGATGGCGTGTACATCAGCAGCATGCGCCAGGATAACCAGACGGTCATGCTGACCGGCGTGGCCCAGTCCAACGAACGGGTCTCCGAACTGCTTAGAAACTTATCCAACAACAGTCCGTGGCTCACCAAACCGGAACTGGTCGAGATCACCGCAGCTAACGTGGCGCTGACTCCGCGCGACCAGAGACGGGTCTCCAATTTCTCTATGCGTGTGGTACTCAAACGGGCCAGTGATCAAGCCAAGGCCGCCGCCGCCGCGTCGGCTTCGGCGGGGTCAGCGGCAGCCACCAAGCCGCTGACGGGCGCTAATGCTGCTGCAGTTCCGTCGCCTTCTACCGTCCCGGCGCCAGCGCTTGCTGCATCTGCCGCTGCCAAGGGTTGAATCCGAGTCATCATGGCCAAACTTCCTACATTGAAAATTGATGCAGCCGGCCTGAAGGCCGGTCTGAGAGAGCAGTTCACCGGCCTGGATCCCAACGATCCGCCAAGCTGGCCCGCGCTGCCGCGCTATCTTTTGTGCCTGGCCGTGACGACATTTGTTGTTGTGGGCTTGTGGTTTGTCTGGCTGAGCGCGTCCGACGAAGAGTTGGCTGCTGAGCGTGCCAAGGAAAGTCAGCTCAGGGACGAATTCAGCAAAAAGTTGGGCCAGGCCGTCAACCTCGATATTCTCAAGAAGCAGCGGGAGCAGGTTCAGCAGTACGTCACCCAGCTGGAAAAGCA
>JANMBW010000377.1:0-5914 GCA_031360565.1 Polaromonas sp. | reverse complement strand
GGGTGTGAATGTCCGCATTCGCACAGGTTAGGTGATCGGTCAGTTTCGCGCGCTACAGCGGTACGTATAAAGATTTGTTGTGCTTTCGGGACCCCATCGCTTTTGTTAATGCTTTCGATAATGTGTTTTAGAGGAGTCCCTTCATGGGCAACAAACTTTACGTCGGCAATCTGCCGTACTCGGTTCGCGACGAAGACTTGCAACAATCTTTTGGCCAGTTTGGCGCTGTCACCAGCGCTAAAGTCATGATGGAACGCGACACCGGTCGCTCCAAAGGTTTTGGTTTTGTCGAAATGGGCAGCGACGCCGAGGCGCAAGCAGCTATCACAGGCATGAACGGCCAGCCTTTGGGCGGTCGTAGCGTTGTCGTGAACGAAGCCCGTCCTATGGAGGCACGTCCTCCACGCACCGGCGGCTTCGGTGGCGGCGGTGGCGGCTACGGTGGTGGCGCTGGCGGCGGCGGTGGTGGCGGCTACGGCGGTGGTGGCGGCGGTGGCCGTTCCGGCGGCGGTGGCAGCGACGGCGGTTTCCGCAGCCCTTACGGTGGTGGCGGCAGCGGCGGTGGTCGTTCTGGCGGCGGTGGCGGCGGCGGACGCGGCGGCTATTAAGCCCCCAGCACTTTCAACCTGACGCCTTCGTCTCCCGACGCAGGGCGGGGTTCAAAAGGCTTCAAGACTTCGGTTTTGAAGCCTTTTTGCATGGCAGCCTGCATGGATGGGTCTTTCTTTGCTACTTATTTGGTAGCGCAGCGCCAGCTTTAGCGTCCTACTGCGGCGTCTGACGACCGGCTCGGGGCACCAGCAAACCCTTCACCCGACCGTTCAACTCGGCAACACCCGTCAGGTTGCTGTAGGCAAAGGTATCGCCCGTGAACTGGTCTCCGCCGCGCGACAACACCACAGGCTTGTGCGATTTGACGCGCTCCTCGTTGACAAACGCGTGCAAAAACTCGCCCCGAAACTCCATCCGCGGCAAGAGCTGGCCCGCCGTGCTTTGGGTCGCCTCGCGCACCACTCGGGCATTGCCGATCAACTGAACTTCGGAGCCATCGCCGTTGCTCAGTGCGCGCACACTGGTAGAGGTGACCAATCGGCCTTCCGGCCCCACGCTGCGGATGCGCGGCTCATCAATTTCAAGGGTGTCGTTGTCGGGGTAGTGGCGGGCTTCGACGCCGTAAATTTCGCTCTTCATCTGACCCCCGTCGTCGAAGGCCCTGATGGTGAACTTGCGCATGAAGTAGTCCGACTCATGGCGCAGACTTTTGACCGATTCGGGCGCGCTCGGCATGGGCGCGTTATGCACCAGCCAATAGGTGCCCAGCGCGAGCAGACCCATCGACAGCAAAGGGACATACAAGGAAAACCGGTCCCACAGGCGCAAGGACCGGTCAAACAAACTTCGAAGCAAGGGGCGTGCGAGCGACATCGGGCGGTCAAGCACCGTACGCTTGAAGCAGAGCCGCATAGCGGCCACTGGCGACCATCAACAGGTCGCAGTATTCGCGCGCTGCTCCCTGTCCGCCAGCGGCCTTCGTCACATGGTGCGCGACCGCTTTCACTTCGACATGGGCATGAGGGGGGGCGCAACTCAGGGCTGCCCGACGCATCACGGGCAGGTCTGGCCAGTCATCGCCCATGGCTGCGGCCTGAGACCAGTCAGCACCCAAAGTTTGCAGCGTGGTTTCTGCAGCCGGGCGCTTGTCTTCTGTGCCGAAGTGGGCATGCTCGATCCCCAGGCTCTGCAGGCGAGTCCGCAGCGCGCGACTGTCACGTCCGGTGATGACGACTGGCGTGATGCCGGCTTGCTGCAACAGCTTCAAGCCGTGACCGTCAAGGGTGTTGAAGCGCTTGAGCGTCTCGCCCGCATCAGACATGTACAGACCGCCATCCGTGAGCACGCCATCGACATCAAAAAATGCGACCTTGATGCCCTGTGCCCGAAGCAGCAGTTCAGGCGGGAAACTCAGGACCGGATCCAACGGGTGCAGCGTAGGTCCAGCTTCGGCCATTTCAGCTTGTCCTGATGAAATCGCATGGGGTGCAGAAAGTCGGGAGCTCGCCATGGCTTAAATGACTTTCGCTCGCATCAGGTCGTTGGTATTGAGTGCGCCGCACAAGATTCCGGCATCATCAACCACCAGCACGCTGGTGATCCGGTGCTGTTCCATCAGAGCCACGGCCTCCACGGCAAGCGAGTCTGCCCGAACGGTGCGCGGCGCGGCATGCATCACATCTCCGGCTTGGCTGCTGCGCAGGTCTACGCCTTTTTCGACCAGGCGACGCAGGTCACCATCGGTGAAAATGCCGAGAACGCGATGCTCCGCATCCACCACCGCAGACGCCCCCAGGCCCTTCATACTCATCTCACGCATCAGGTCACTGAAGCTCGTCGTCAGGCCCACTGCGGGAACATCGGCGCCGCGGCGCATGACGTCGCCGACATGGGTGAGCAGTTTGCGTCCGAGCGCGCCGCCCGGGTGAGACCGGGCAAAGTCTTCTTCCTTGAAGCCCCGTGCGTCCAACAAGGCCACCGCAAGGGCATCGCCAATCGCCAGCTGCGCCGTTGTGCTAGCAGTGGGCGCCAAATTCAAGGGGCAAGCTTCTTGCGCCACGCTGCTGTTGAGCGTGACACGCGCATGGTTGGCCAGCGACGACTGGGCGCCGCCGGTGATGGCGACCAGCGGTACGCCCTGGCGACTCAAGACTGGCAAAATGGCGGTGAGCTCGGCACTCTCACCGCTATTGGAAATCGCCAGCACCACGTCAACCGCCTTGATCATGCCCAAGTCGCCGTGACTGGCTTCGGCAGGGTGTACGAACATGGCGGGCGTGCCGGTGGAGGACAAAGTTGCGGCGATCTTCCGTCCGATATGGCCGCTTTTGCCCATGCCCATGACCACCACACGACCCCGGCAAGCCAGCATCAGTTGCACTGCCCGAGCAAACTCGGGGCCAATCTGATCCGCCAGGCCCAGTACCGCTGCGGCCTCAATCTCAAATGTTTTTCGGGCCAGGGCGAGCGCCTGAGCGGCATCAAACTGAACAGCTTCGGAACTCATCACCTGCATTCTATAGAGGAGAGTCGAGCCGACCCATCAGCTACCATGGTTGCATGAGCGCGCTGGAACTGACCCTGCTGTACCTGCTGGCCGCAGTGGGGGGGGTGGTGATCTGCCGATCGCTCCGACTGCCCGCCATGTTGGGTTACCTGGCGGTGGGTGTTGCGATTGGGCCCCATACGCTGGCGCTGTCACAAGACAACGACGGCATGCGCCACCTTGGCGAATTCGGCGTGGTCTTCTTGATGTTTGTGATCGGGCTGGAGTTCAACCTTCCCAAGTTACGCTCTATGCGTCGACATGTCTTTGGGCTAGGGCTCTTGCAGGTGGTGATGACCATTGTGCTGGCCACGCTGGGCTCGCTCATGCTGGCGTATTTGGCCCCGCGGCTGTGGAAGATGGAATGGCAAACTGCGCTGGCACTATCGGGCGCCATGGCCATGAGCAGCACGGCTATCGTGGTCAAGTTGTTGGCCGAACGGCTAGAGCTGGATTCAGAGCACGGCAAGCGCGTGATGGGCGCGCTGCTGTTTCAAGATCTGGCTGTCGTGCCTCTTCTGGTGTTGATTCCGGCACTTGGCTCTACGCCAGACAAGCTCTTCATGGCGCTTGCCCTGGCCGGATTCAAGGCGACTGTGGTCGTCAGTTTGCTGATGACTGGCGGCCGGCGCGTCATGCGCTGGTGGCTCACCATCGTTGCGCGACGCAAAAGCGAGGAGTTGTTTGTTTTGAACTTGCTACTGGTCACGCTGGGCCTGGCCTGGGTGACCGAGCTGGCGGGATTGAGCCTGGCCCTGGGAGCCTTTATTGCTGGCATGCTGATTTCAGAAACCGAATTCAAGCATCAGGTGGAAACCGACATCCGACCGTTTCATGATGTGCTGCTGGGACTGTTTTTTATCAGCATTGGCATGCTGCTGGACTGGCGCATCGTATTGGAGCGCTGGCCCATGGTGCTGTTGCTGGCAACCGTTCCCGTCGCGTTCAAGCTTGTGCTGGTAACCGGCTTGGCCAGAATTCTCGGAGCGACGTCGGGCGTATCCCTGCGTACCGGTCTGTATCTTGCGCAGGCCGGTGAATTCGGCTTTGTGTTGCTGGCGCTTGCCAACGAGCGCGCGCTGGTCCCACCCAACCTGCTGAACCCGATTCTTGCCAGTATGGTGCTGTCGATGCTGGCCACACCGTTTCTTATCATGCACAGCAACCAGATTGTGATGAAGCTGGTGTCCAGCGAATGGCTGCAGCAGTCATTGCAAATGACCACCATCGCGCGCAAAGCCATCAACACCAGCAAACACGTGATCATCTGCGGCTATGGCCGCTGCGGCCAGAATCTGGGCCACATGCTCGACGGTGAAAACATTCCCTATATCGCGCTGGACCTTGACCCGGACCGGGTTCGCCACGCTGCCGCTGCCGGGGAGTCTGTCGTGTTCGGTGATGCGGTGCGCCTGCAAGCTCTGATGGCTGCCGGCTTGGCGCGCGCCAGCGCCGTGGTGATCACCTACCTCGACACCGCCAGCGCGCTCAAGGTGCTGGCCAACGCCCGTGCCCACGCCCCCACCGTGCCGGTGATTGTTCGTACGGTGGATGACCACGACCTTGAAAAACTGCAGGCCGCCGGCGCCACCGAAGTGGTCCCTGAGGCGATTGAAGGCAGCCTGATGCTCGCCAGCCACGCGCTGGCACTGGTCGGTGTGCCCATGCGCCGGGTGATTCGGGTGGTGCAGGAACAGCGAGACGCGCGCTACAACTTGTTGCGGGGCTACTTTCGCGGTGCCGATGACGATACCGTCAATGAACGCGATGAAGAACGGCTGTCAACGGTCACCCTGCCGCCAGGCATTCGGTCCATCGGCCAGCCGCTGGGCGTCACCGCCATGCTTGCCGGCGGTGTGCGGGTGGTTAGCCTGAAACGCGGCAGCGGCATGGCGCAGGAGGTGGCTGACGATGCCATTTTAGAAGGCGGCGATACGCTGGTCCTGTCAGGCAGACCAGAGGCGCTGGCCATGGCCGAGGAACAATTGCTGAGTGGGCGCCCCCTGCCTAAAAAATAAGCCTGCGGGCGCTCAAGACATTAAACGGTCGCGCTCAACCCAGCTCGCCATACTGCGTGTTACTGAGCGCCGGTAGCGCAGCGGACTCCGGCAGCTCTGTGTCTTCGAATCCAGTCAGCAAGGTGTACGAATGCGGGCCGCTGCGGCTTTTGCCATCAGCGTCGACCCGCACAGGATGGCTTGGGGCTGCCGCGGCCAGAGCCTGCTTGAATGCCATCACTTCGTCTGCATGAATTTGTTCATACGGATGCGGCGTGGGTTTGGTCGCTACCAAGTTGTCTGGCGCAAGGCCCGATTGTGGCGCGGACGTGGCGGTGTCAGGTGCCGGCGGTTTGCCCAGGTCAAACGCAGCAAGCGGTTCAACCCGCCAGTAGACCGACGTCACATCAATGTCGTAGCGGGCGTCAGCCGACTCCATCACCATGCTCTCGAGCTGCACCAGCTTTTCGGTCTGGCGTCCGAGGTCGCGGCTGACATCCATCATCACCAGAAACTGCCTGCCGCGCTGGTCGAGTGAAAGGACTTTGAATTTGTAGCTCGATGCCAGAACGCCGCCACGGGTCATAGATTCCCGAATCGCGAGGTAAAGCTTTTCCCGGCGCGCGTGTCGGTGGGCCTTTCGGTCCTCATTGCGGCGGCCGGGATCGGTCTCCCCTTTCGCGGTGGCCATAGTGGGTGCAGCAATGCCCGCTGTTGCGCCGTCCGCAGCCTTTCGGGAAAACCAGTTGAAAAAAGCCATTGTTTATGCCCATAAGAATGGTCGCCGTTGACGCCGGTAAAGACCGAAACCACCGCCCTT
>JANMBW010000362.1:0-7975 GCA_031360565.1 Polaromonas sp. | reverse complement strand
CATAGCGTGCCGGCTTCAACCAAAGTGGCAGATGTAGTGGTAGGCCGCATGGCCTTCGGCCACCCGAATCTCGAATTTCGCGTTGCCCGGCACGCTGAATTTATCTCCGCTTGACGATTTGATCCATGCGTCGGTGCCGGCAAGTTTGTATTCGCAGGCGCCGCCTACGCATTCCATGACTTCTGGCGCGCCGGTGTTGAAGGTCAACGTGCTGGGCAGAATCACGCCGACGGATTTTTTGCTGCCGTCGGCCAACGTGATGCTGTGGCTCACGCACTTGCCGTCGAAGTACACATTGGCTTGGGTGGTGACGCTGATGTTGTCGATTTTGTCGGTGGTCATGAAAGCTTGGGAGGAGGGTGGCGATGATCAGGCGAGGCTGCGGTGGGCAGGTCAAATGTGCCTGGGCGGGAACCGCTGTATTTTAGGTCACGCCACAGCCGCGTCAGCACGGCCGGCGCCCGCTGCCCTGGGACCGCCGGCGGTGAATCCGTTTGGCCGGCCAACTCGTATCAGGTAATACAGGACAATATCGTCCATGAATACAGAAAGCCAGGATAACCAATTGGTAGTGCTTCTAGACCGCATAGCCATGGCCGATGAATCGGCCTTGCGGGAGCTGTATGAAGCGACTTCATCCAAACTCTACGGCGTAGCGGTGCGCGTGGTGACCAACCGCGAGTGGGCCGAGGACGTGCTGCAAGAGGCCTTCATCACGATCTGGCGCATTGCGGGAAATTACAAGCAGTCGCTGTCACCGCCCATGGCGTGGCTGGGACTGGTGGTTCGCAGCCGTGGGCTGGATTTCTTGCGCCGCCGCGCCTCGGAACGGGCCGACCGGACCCAGGAACTGGACGATCTGATTGCAGACACGGTAGCAGGCGATTCGCCCAATCCGCTGGATCACGCTCAGGCCAGCCAGGAGGCCAGGGCGCTTTACCAGTGCCTCGCGCAGTTGGGCAACAAACAGCGTGAAGTGGTCAGTTTGGCCTACATGCGTGACATGAGCCACGGCGAATTGGCTGCCCAGCTCAAACTGCCTTTGGGGACCGTAAAAACCTGGATCAGGCGTGGGCTGGAACAGCTGCGCGGTTGCATGGCGGGGCAGACATGAACGGATCCTGCCTTGTCAAGACATCTGCCGGGCGAGCGCGGGCACGGACTGTAGAAATTTCTCAAGAGAGTGACATATGAATCTAATTCAAAATCCGGCATTGGTCGAACAGCTTGCAGCCAGCTACGCGCTGGGCACGCTGCGCGGCGGTGCGCGCAGGCGGTTCGAGGAACTTGCAAGGTCTGCCGTCACCGTGCGCGCCTCGGCCCTGATCTGGCAAGGGCGGCTGGCGTCCCTGGCTGAGTTGCAGCCTCAGGTGGCACCCAGCCCAGCGGTATGGAAGCGCATTGAAAATCTGGTCAACGCAGACAAGCAAGCCAAGGCCATGCAGGCCGCTCGGGCGTCGGCAGCCGAATCCGGTCCAGGGTGGTGGGCTAGCCTGGCGCTGTGGCGCGGCGCTGCGGGCCTGGGCTTCACGGCTGCCGTGCTGGCGGTGGTGGTGGGTGCCAATCTCAGTGCCCTCAATACCCGGCTGGACGGGCAGGTTGCCAGCCTGGGTGGCCAGGTGCAGGACCTGTCTGCCAAACTGGCTGCCACACCTGAAATCCAGTACGTTGCCGTACTGGCCGACGACAAGGCGGCGGCATCCATGCTGGTCACCTTTGATCCAAAAAACGGAAAGCTCATTCTCAAGCGCGTCGGTGGTTTTCAGGAGCAGCCAGACAAGTCCTTGCAGCTATGGGCGCTCCCGCAAGCCGGCGGACCGAAATCCCTTGGCGTGTTGGGCAATGATGCGGTGATTCGCCTGACGGCTGCAGGAGCCGACGTGAAAGCGGTTCCCACTTTGGCCATCAGCCTGGAGCCCAAGGGCGGCGTGCCGTCTGGCGGGGGACCGACTGGACCGGTACTGTTCAAGGGCGCATTGATCGAAACAAGCTTGTAATTGAAGTCAGCAGGCCAGCGACACTGGTTTCTGCAGGCGAGAATCAACCATTAAAAAAGGGTGCCACCGAGCACCCTTTTTTTATGGTCGGTCGGAATTAACGTCTGTGATGGTGGTGGTGACCATAGCTCCGGCTGTAGCCAAAGCCAAGTGACAGTCCAATCGGGGCGTAAAAGGGCGAGTAATAAGCGGGCCGCGCGTAATACGATTGCGGGTAATAGGGCTGTGAGTAATAAACCGGCGCGTTCTGGTAGACCACGGGTGCAGCCAGAGCCGGTTGCACATAGGCCGTGGTCTGCTGCGGGTAGACCTGTTGCGGGTCTTGCTGCAGATAAGTCTGCGGCTGGCCTGGCTGGGGTTGCGCCGGAAAGCCGGGCTGCGGCGGCTGGCTGAGGGCGCCCACCGGCGTCACCTGCAGACGCACAAACTGGCCGGGATCGTTGGCCATTTGAACGTTGTACTGAGTGCCCTGGTATTCGTAGACCACGTTGTAGTGGCTGGGCCGGTTTTCGTAAAAAGTCTGGGTCGCACATTGCTGCACGTTTTGCACCTGACTTCCGCCGCCTTCAACCCGGTCACCGACGATGGCACCGCCGACCAGCCCGATTACCGTGGCCAGCGCTCGGCCGCCACCATTGCCTACAGCGTTACCCGCCGCGCCGCCGGCCACGGCGCCGAGCAAGGCGCCAGCGCCCGACTTGGGCGCTTCGGTGACGATGGCCTGGTTGTTGCAAACCTGGCGCGGTACGGCGACCTGCTGCACCACCGGTGTGCTGGAGATCACGCGGGCCAGGATGTCTGCCGCAGAGGCACTCAAGGGCACGAGAGTGGCCGTTGCTACGGCGGAAAGTACAAGCGCTTTTTTCATGGTGTAAACCTCTTTTCAGTCAGCCTTGGCGGGGCTTGGCACGGACGCCTCCAGTTTAATGATTCAGAGCTGTTTTGGGGCGATCTGGTTCCGTAAACCACTGTAAAGCTGACCGGCTCAAAGTCGCGTTTGCCACTGGTCTGCATCAAAACCGACACTGATGCGCTCGGCTTCGCCAGCCCATTCCACGACCGGGCGTTTGATCAGACTCGGGTGAGCCAGCATCAGGGCCAGTGCGCCGGTTGAATCACCGGCGCTGGCCTGTTCTGCCGCGGCCAGTTTGCGCCACGTGGTGCCCTGACGGTTCAGCATGCGGTCAGGGCCGACAGCCGAGGCCCACAAGGGCAAACGGTCAACTGGCACACCGAGTTTTTTGAAGTCGTGAAACTGGTGTTCGACGCCGTGCTTAGTGAGCCAAAGGCGGGCTTTTTTGACGGTGTCGCAGTTGGCAATGCCATAGAGCTTGAGCATGCCGTATTGTGCCATGACAGGCCTTAAATACTGGTCAAAAACGAGGTTGGCAAAGGTTGTATATGGGTTTATTGCTATGTAAATAATAGCAATTGAGTCTCACGAAATACGCTTCGGTTTGAGCTGTCTATTCCCGGGCAGCGACAATGCTGACCAGCATGACTCACCCTTTTTCTACTTATTCGCTGGACGACTGGCTCGCGCATTGCGAACGCTTGCACCCCATCAGCATTGACATGGGCTTGGCGCGCGTGCGGGCCGTGGCGCAGCGCATGGGCCTGGCTTTTGCCTGCCCGCTGATCACGGTGGCCGGCACCAACGGCAAGGGCTCGACCTGCGCCATGCTCGAAGCCATTTTGGGCCAGGCCGGCTACCGCACCGGGGTTTACACCTCGCCGCATCTGGTGCATTTCGAGGAGCGCTGCCGGGTTCGTGGCGAGATCGTAAACGCTTCTGATTTGATAGCATACTTTGCCCGAGTCGAGAGCGCCAGAACCCAAAATGGGTCTGAAATTTCGCTGACCTACTTCGAGTTCAGCACGCTGGCGATCATGCAGCTGCTGGCCGATGCCGGGCTGGACGTGGTGATTCTTGAAGTCGGCCTGGGCGGACGCCTGGATGCCGTGAATATTGTTGACGCCGACTGCGCCGTCATCACCAGCATTGACCTCGACCACATGGCCCTGCTGGGCAATGACCGCGACAGCATTGGCCGCGAAAAAGCCGGCATCATGCGCGCGGGCAAACCGGTGGTGGTCAGCGACCCGGTGCCGCCGCAAAGTGTTCTGGACCACGCTGCAGCGATTGGCGCGGAGCTCTGGCGCTTTGGCCATGACTTCAATTACTCAGGCGACAAGCAGCAGTGGAGCTGGGCCGCTGCATCCGGCAAGGGGGGTCGTCGTTATGCCGGTCTGGCGTATCCGGCGCTGCGTGGTGCCAACCAATTGGTCAATGCGTCCGGCGTGTTGGCGGCGCTGACCGCGCTGCGTGAGCGGCTACCGGTCACCGCGCAGGCCGTCCGCAATGGCCTGGCCATGGTCGAGCTGCCTGGGCGTTTTCAAATCATTCCTGGCCAGCCCACCTTGGTGCTGGACGTTGCGCACAATCCGCATTCGGTCGCGGCGCTGGCAGAAAACCTCGACGCCATGGGGTTTTATCCGTCTACCCATGCGGTGTTTGGTGCCATGGCCGACAAGGATGTCGCGCCCATGCTGGCACGCGTCGGCGCACTCGTCGACAAGTGGTATTTCACCGATTTGCCGACGCCGCGTGCAGCTACCGGGAAGCACTTGCACGACCGCTGGAAGGCCGTGCCGACGCGAGCTGAGGTGACGGCCAGCGTCCACCCCAACCCCGCGCAAGCCCTGCAAGCGGCGGTCGACGCGGCAGACCCCGCTGATAGAATTGTGGTGTTCGGTTCGTTCTACACAGTGGGCGGTATTTTGAAAGACGGCATTCCACGACTGGTGGCCAAGCACCTGTCGACCTGAAGCGAATTGCCAGAAGCCTTTGTGATGGCCGCACCGAACCATGACGTGCCTGAAAGTGCCGAATAGGCCGAGTCCAACCGCTTTCAACTTAAGCCAAGCGCCAAGCGCCAACCGACCCTAGTCAGCACCATGCCGCTTTTCAATTTTCGCCGGGCTGGCTCACCCTCTGCCCCCTCATCCGCTTCGTCTGCGTCCAGCGCGCCGGCAGAAAGCGTGGAGGCTGTTCGCAAGCGCGCCAAGCACAGGCTGATCGGTGCGTCGGTATTGGTGTTGGCAGGGGTGTTGGGATTTCCGGTTCTGTTCGACACCCAGCCACGACCGGTGGCAATGGATATTCCCATCGAGATTCCCGGCAAAAACGCGGTCAAACCGCTGACCCTTCCCAGCCCTTCGCAGCCCTCGCAACCGGTCGCAACGGCGCCGCCGGTGAAGCCGCAAAATAAAGTGGCTGACGCCTCCAGTTTGCTTTCCAAAGAAGAAATTATTGCAGATAAAAGGTCTGCAGCCAGCGTCCCACCTGCGTCGTCTGCTCCTAAAAAAGAAATCAAACCAGCTCCGCTAACCGCCGCTGAAGCTGCACCTTCAGACAAAGCGCCAGCCAAGCCAGCCGTTCCTGCCGACGATGGCGCGCGGGCCAGGGCATTGCTCAATGGGCAGTCTCCTGCGGGTGATGCTCCACCGCCCGCTCTGGCCGCCAAGGAAGGCCGAATCGTGGTGCAGGTCGGCGCGTTTGCCGATGCCGTCAAAGCCCGAGAGGCACGCCAGAAGCTTGAAAGCGCTGGCCTGAAAACCTATACACAGGTTGCAGAGACGGACAGTGGAAAACGCATTCGCGTGCGGGTTGGGCCTTTTGGCAGTCGGGCCGAAGCCGAAAAGGCAGCGAGCAAGATCAAGAGCCTTGATTTGCCTGCGGCCATCCTGACCTTGTAGGCGAGAGATTGCCAGGATGGTTGTGACGGCGATTGACTGGCTCATGCTGGGTGTTCTTTTTTTTTCCATGCTGCTTGGCGCCTGGCGCGGCCTGGTCTTTGAGGTGTTGTCGGTGCTGGGATGGGCAGCCGCGTTTTATCTGGCGCAGTGGTTTTCGCCAGAAGTAGCGGACATGCTGCCGATGAAGTCGGCAACGGCGCAGGTGCGTCATGCGGTGGCGTTTGGTTTGCTTTTTATTGCGGTGGTCTTTGCAGCCGGACTGGTGTCGTCTTTGGTCAAGAGGCTGGTGCGAGCAATTGGCCTTCGGCCGGTTGACCGCACGCTGGGCGCAGCGTTTGGCGTGGTAAGAGGGGTGATTTTGTTGCTGGTGGCTGCGGTCGTGATGGACCTGACAGCGCTCAAAAGCAGCCCCTGGTGGCAAGAGTCGAGCGGAGCAGTGGTCCTGGAAGCCACGCTGAAAGGCCTGAAACCCATGCTGCCAGAACAGTTTGCCAAGTATCTGAATGGATAACAGACCCCCAGGCCAGACACCCGTGTAGCGCGCTGCCCCCAAATTTGAAGGAGCTCAAGATCATGAACGGAACACCATGTGCGGAATAGTCGGCGTTGTCAGCAAGGCGCCCGTTAACCAGCTGATTTATGACGGCCTGCTGCTGCTCCAGCACCGCGGCCAGGATGCTGCGGGCATCGTCACGCAGCAAGGCCACAAGTTTTACATGCACAAGGCCAAGGGCATGGTGCGTGACGTTTTTCGTACCCGCAACATGCGCGCGCTGCCCGGCAACGTCGGTCTGGGCCAGGTCCGTTACCCGACCGCGGGCAACGCCTACAGCGAAGACGAAGCGCAACCGTTTTATGTCAACGCCCCGTTCGGACTGGTGCTGTCGCACAACGGCAACCTGACCAATGCCGCCGCGCTCAAGGCTGAGCTGTTCAACACCGATCATCGGCATATCAACACCGAGAGCGACTCGGAAGTGCTGCTCAACGTGCTGGCGCATGAGCTCGAAAAAACCACCCGCGGCCTGGCGCTGACGCCGGCCGACGTATTTGCTGCGGTGCGCGGCGTGCATCGGCGCATCAAGGGCTCTTATGCGGTGGTGGCGCTGATTGCCGGTCACGGCTTGCTGGCCTTTCGCGACCCGTTTGGCATTCGCCCGCTGTGCCTGGGCCACGGCCTCAATGAAGGCGGCAAGACCGTGATGGTGGCCAGTGAATCGGTCGCGCTCGAAGGAACTTCGCACCAGTTTGACCGTGACATCGCTCCGGGCGAAGCGGTGTTTGTCGATCTGGATGGCGGGGTGCACGCCGAGCAATGCGCGGTGAATGCCAAACTCAATCCGTGCATTTTTGAGTTTGTGTACCTGGCGCGACCGGACTCGGTGCTGGACGGCATCTCGGTCTACCAGGCGCGCTTGAATTTGGGTGAAACGCTGGCCAAGCGCGTGGTTTCCACCGTGCCGCCCAACGAGATCGATGTGATCATTCCGATCCCCGAGTCCAGCCGGCCCAGCGCGACGCAGCTGGCGCATTTGCTGGGCATTCCGTATCGCGAAGGCTTTGTCAAAAACCGCTACGTGGGCCGCACCTTCATCATGCCGGGGCAGGGCGTTCGGAAAAAATCCGTGCGCCAAAAGCTCAATGTGATTGCCAGCGAATTCAAGGGCCGCAATGTGCTGCTGGTCGATGATTCGATTGTGCGCGGCACCACGAGTCGTGAGATCGTGCAGATGGCGCGTGACGCGGGCGCCCGCAAGGTGTACCTCGCCAGTGCTGCGCCGCCGGTGCGTTATCCCAACGTCTACGGCATCGACATGCCCACCCCGGACGAGCTGGTGGCGCACGACCGCACGGTGGAAGAAATTCGCCAGGTGATTGGTTGCGATGCCTTGATCTACCAGGACGTCGAAGGAATGAAGCGCGCCATCAGTTGCCTCAATACCCGGCTTGACGGGTTTGATGCATCGTGCTTCGACGGCGTGTACATCACCGGCGATGTGACGGCTGAAACCATCGCGGCCATGAATTCCCAGCGCGCCGATACCGCCGAAAAAATCGGCGATGAAAGCGATGCCGATGCGTCACGGTTGGCGCTGCCTAATCCGCAAGAGGCCTGAGCCCGAAAACCCCATGACATCAAAAAAGCTGCCCGACAATCTGCACCTCGACACGTTGGCCGTGCGCGCTGCGGTGGACAAAAGCCAGTACGGCGAAAACTC
>JANMBW010000249.1:0-2986 GCA_031360565.1 Polaromonas sp. | reverse complement strand
CATGTTTGCGGATCGCGCCCTGTTCGTCAAGCACGTAACTGCGCAAACCCGGCGCTGCACGAAATGCCGCTTCAAGGGCCGCATCCAGGGTGCCGCCTTCGACCTGCTGCGCCGGACAAGCAACATGGCGGGTCAGGGCCGGGGCGAATGCGACGTAAGGCATGGCATGCCTATTTTGCGATGACTTCGCCTTGGTGCGGGACGGCCCAGTCTCTTGCCTCGGCCTGGTTGGCACCAGGGATTTTCTTGCGGGCAAACAGGGTGTACATGGTCGGCACCACAAATACCGTGAGCAATGTCCCCAGTGACATACCGCCCACGATCACCCATCCGATCTGCTGGCGGCTTTCGGCGCCGGCGCCGGTGGCGATCGCCAGCGGCACGGCCCCCAGCACCATGGCGCCGGTGGTCATCAAAATCGGGCGCAGACGCTGACTGGAAGCCTTGACCAGCGCATCGACCATGTCCATTCCCTGACCTCGTAGCTGGTTGGTGAATTCAACAATCAGGATGCCGTGCTTGGTGATCAGGCCCACCAACGTGATCAGGCCAATCTGGGAGTAGACGTTGAGCGAACCCCCAGACCATTTGAGCGCCAGCAGCGCACCAATCATCGACAGCGGAACCGACAGCATGATCACCAGCGGGTCTATAAAGCTCTCGAACTGGGCCGCCAGCACCAGGAAAATAAACACCAGTGCCAGCACAAACACGATGGCCAGCGCGCCCTGCGAGTTTCTGAACTCACGAGAGGTGCCATTCAAATCCGTGCTGTAGCCCGTCTTCAAAACTTTGGCAGCGGTCTGGTCCAAAAAGCGGAGGGCTTCTCCAAGAGAGTAGTCCGCCCCCAGGTTGGCAGTGATGGTGACCGAACGCCGCTGGCCAAAATGGTTGAGTTCGCGCGGCGACACGCTTTCGCGGACCTTGACCAGCGCCGACAAGGGAATTACCGCATCATTGCGGCCACGCACGTAGATTCGGTCAATATCCTCAGGTGTGTTGCGGCCGCTGGGCTCGGTCTGAACGATCACATCGTATTGCTCGGCATCGCGTTTGTAGCGGGTCACATTGCGCCCCCCCAGCAAGGTTTCAATCGCCTTGGCCACGACCTCGACACTGACGCCCAGATCAGCCGCCTTGTCGCGCTCGACCTCGATGCGCAGCTCGGGCTTGTTCTGGCGCAAGTCCACATCCGGCGACACGATGCCCGGGTTTTTGGCAATCTCATCAAGCATCTGCCGCACCACGGTATTGAGGTTTTGGTAGCTGTCAGAGGTTTGAATGACAAAGTTGACAGGCCGCTCACGGAAACCCTGACCCAGGGAAGGCGGAGTGATCGGAAAAGCCGTCACACCGGGGAGCGCATTGAACTTCGGTTGCAGTTCCCGAGCCAGCTCTATCGTCGAGCGCTTGCGGTCGTCCCAGTCGACGGTCCGGTAGACCACACTGGCCTGCGCTACGGTGGGATTGCCCACGTTGGCAAAAATCCGGTCGAATTCTTTATAGGGTTGACCTATTTTTTCCAACGCCTGGGCATAACGATTGGTGTACTCCAGCGTGGCGCCGTCGGGTGCAGTGACGTTGGCCAGAATCACGCCGCGGTCTTCAATCGGCGATAGCTCCTGCTTCATGCCGGGGAAAACCAGCGCTATCGCCACACCACAAAGCAGCATCACGCCCACCACCAGCCAACGTGCCTGCATCACCCAGCTCCTGATGCGATGGGCCATGCCGAACTGGCCTGCAGGGACCACATAACGCGTGGTGACGATCCATCGGAGCGCTGCGCCATAGCGGTCAGACACAGTCGTCAACACGCGCTCCATGGTCCGGTCAAACCAGTTGGGCTTGGGGTTGTGCTTGAGCAATTGGGTGCACATCATGGGCGTCAGGGTCAGCGCCACAAAGCCCGACACCACAACAGCCCCGGCGAGCGCCAGCGCGAACTCCACAAACAGCCGTCCGGTCCGACCGGGCGTGAACGCCAGCGGCGCATAAACCGCCACCAATGTCGCGGTCATGGTGATCACGGCAAAACCGATTTCACGCGCGCCTTTGACCCCTGCTGAAAAAGGATCCATGCCTTCTTCGATATGCCGGTAAATGTTTTCCAGCATCACGATGGCGTCATCCACCACCAGACCAATTGCCAGTACCAGCGCGAGCAGCGTCAGGGTATTGATGGTGAAACCAGCCAGCGCCATCAGGGCGAAGGTGCCAATCAGACTGACCGGAATGGTCACGATGGGGATCAAGGATGCGCGAAAGGTGCGCAAAAACACAAAAATCACCAATGCGACCAACAGCACCGCTTCAATAATAGTCCGGTAGACATTGCGAACCGAACGGTCAATGAAAACCGAGTTGTCATTGGCCACACTGATCAGCATGTCTGGCGGCAAATCGGCCCTCAGCTTGGGAATGATCTCGCGCACACCCCGCGAAAGGTCCAGGGGATTGGCTGTTGCCTGCCGGATCACGCCCACCGCCACGGCTGACCGGCCGTTTAGCCGCACGGCGGTCCGTTCGTCGGCTGCAGCTTCCTGCACCCGGGCCACATCGCGAACCTTGATTGAAAACCCGTTGACGGTCCTGATCACAATTTCACCGAACTGCGAAGGCCGCACCAAATCAGTCTGGGAGGTCACGCTGAATTCGCGCTGCTCGGACTCGATTCGACCAGCCGGCAGTTCCAGGTTGCTGCGACGGATCGCGTCTTCGACATCCTGTGTGGTGAGGCGGTACGCTGCGAGCTTGTCGGTATCGAGCCAGACGCGCATCGCGTATTTGCGCTCACCAAAAATACGGACATCGGCGACGCCGGTGACGGTCTGAATCCGCGGCTTGACGATGCGGTTAACCAGGTCATTGATTTGCAGCGCCGTCAGCGTCTCACTTGAAAAGCCGATCTGAATCACCGGAAAGGCATCTGCCTCCACCTTGGCAATGACAGGCTCATCGATAGCCTGCGGCAAACGGTTGCGGA
>JANMBW010000247.1:0-4761 GCA_031360565.1 Polaromonas sp. | reverse complement strand
TTGGCAGCGTCTTCACCCCATGTTTCGGCCGGTGCAGGCGCATTGCGTTTGGTCAGCAGCTGCAGCTGCAGCAAGCGGCGGGCGCTGATGTGCTCGGCCGGTGTCGGGACTTCTGCGGCCATTTCCAGCCGCAACAAGGCTTCGGGTGCATCGTTGCCAGGCGGCGTGCTGACGGCTTGCAGCCAGCTGCTGCGCACGGCAGGCGTGACCAATTTGCCAAGGTCTTGCGCCGTCGGTAATTGAGTCGGGTCGCGCTTTTCCCAGGCGCTCAGCAAGTTGGTGAGCACCTCGCCGTGAGCCTGCATCTGCAATTTCTTGAGCGCCAGATTGGCCGCTTCAAACGCTTCGCGCTGGGCGCGGAATGCCGCGTCACCCAGCCGGGGGCCGCGGTCGTCGGGTCGTGCGCCGTCATCTCTGCGTTCGCTGAAACGGGGACCACGCTCCTCGCGCTCGGCCCGGTAAGGTTCAAACTTGTTGTCGGTGCTTTGGCGTGGTCCGCCCGGCTTGCCACTTGGACCGCTGCGTGCATCCTTGCGATCCCCAAACTTTCCGCCACGGCCCGCAGGCGTCGCTTCAGCCTTTCGCACGCCAGGACGGTCGTCGCCGCGCATGGCCACCACCGGTTTGGATGGCTTAGGCGCTGGCGCGGGTGCTACATCCGGCTCGGCCGATGCAGGCACTTCATCCAACGCAAGCTCGACAGCCGGACCGGCCTCTGGCACTGAGGACGGCGCATCAATTGCTATGCTTTCAGGAGCATGATCATCCGGTATTTCCTTGGCTTCCAGCGCATTGGATGCTGAACCAGGAGCGGCTGGAGGCGCTGCGGCGGGCACCGGCACCTGTCCGCGCACAATCGCTTCCAGCGCCTTGGCAGCAGCATGGATCTGCTGCGCGTCACCACTGGCCGTCGCAGCTGCAACGGCTTTCGATGCCTCCAGTACCATGCGGTCAAACTCGCCCAGCGCAGCAGCGGCTTTTTCACGCTCCTGGGTTTTGCGCTGAAAGGCGTCATCAATCGGCTTGCGGAAAGCGTCCCACAGTTTTTGCTCCTGTTTGCGCTCGATCGGCACACCCTGCGCTTCGTGCTGCCAGCGCTGTTGCAAATGTTTGACGGCATCAATGCGCAACACCGGCTCGGCACCCAGCACTTGCGCCTCTTCAATCATGGCGTTGCGGCGGGCCAGACTTTCGCTGCGGGCGACTCTGAGTGGCGCGTCGGCCAGCTCCATTGCAGCTTTCCATTGCGGCTGGATTTCAGCAAAGACTTTCTCGCTCAAGTGACCGGCCTCGCGCCATTTTTCAACAAAACCGTTCAGGCTGCGAATGTGCATCTTCCAGTCGGTGTTGTTGTTGGCCTGTACGTCATGACTCCAGGCCAGCACTTCGTCAATGAGCACCTTGCGCTGCGCTTTGGTGGCCTCGGTTTGCTCTTTCAGCGTTTCAAGCCAGACTTCAACCACCTTGTGGGCTTCGTTGCAGGCGTCATCAAAACGCTTCCACAGCGCGTGATTGGGCGTGCCGCCCTGGTCACTGGTTTTCCACAATTCGCGCATGCCGCGCAAGGCTTCCTGCTGCTTTCTGCCGCCTAGCGGCTTGGCTACCAGCGCCTCGGCCTTGACCAGAAGTTCTTCACGAATTTGGTCAGCGCGCCAGCGCTGCCAGCCTTCGAGCTCGCCCGCAGCAGTCAGAGCGGCATGGGCAGCGGCTTCAAGTTTGCTGTCGATGTTGCGGATGTTTTCCTTCAATGCCTGGCGCAAGTCCGCCGCCACTTTGGGCGTGGCCTTGCCGTGGCCCTCGGTGACTTCGTGTTCAAGTTTTGCCAGCGCTGCCTGCACGGTGGCTGCCGCTTTGTCGCGCAGGTCTTTGAGCACGGCCGGATCGATTTTGACTTTGGCCGGGCGGGCGCCGCCTTCGCTGGGTGCGACAACTGCCTGGCCCCGTCCCGCGCGAATTTCGTCGGCCCAGACCGGCACAGCCGGCAGGGGTGCCGCCGCGTCCTCCGCGGCTTTGACGGCAACCGCGATCGCAGCCTGAAAAGCCTCCCACACCGCCAACAATTGGCCGCGTGAGGCATCCAGCAGTGGCGGAAACTTGGCATCGACGCTCGGCCAGTTGGCGTCACGCGTGATTTCATCGGCCTGGGATTGCCAGTGCGCCACGTCGGCACACAGGGTGTCGAGTACGGTCTGCGCATCGCGCCAAGGTTTGATCGACAGCACTTCGATGCGCTGGGCAATCAGCACGGCCGCCTCGCGCTGCACCTGGGTACGGTGCTGGAGATCCTCGATGGTTTTGACGCGCTCGGCCAGTCGCACCTTGAGGCTGGCAAGCGGCTCTTTGGACAGCGGCGCACCTGCTTTGGCAGCATCGCGCTGCCAAGCCAAAGCGTCAGCCAGATTGAGTTTAGTCAGACCTAACAGTAGCTGGGCTTTTTCAGCCCATTCGACCGCCACCAGTTCCTGGCCCCTGCTGCGCTTGAGCTCGTCGAGCTTTTCTTTCAAGGGTTTGGCCGCGCCCTTGTCACGATTGGAAAGATCTTTGTAGACCTCAGCCATCTGCTCGGGCGTGGGATCGGTGGCCAACCAATTGCGAATCCGCGCCGCCCGCTCGCCAGACGTCGATGCCGAGAAGGCACCACCGGTCAAACCATCCAGCGCATGCGCCTCGGAAGATTTGGCGGTTGTTTTTGCAGCAGCTGCTGGCGTGGCGTCGGATTTGGATAATTTGAACATGTTGGGCAGCGGAAAGCGCAGCAAAAAAAGAGAATGAGTGGGCGGTGGACAACTTCCGTCAACGAACGAAAGTCTGACTCGCCAGGTGGCCGCAGGAAATACAAGCTGTACCCGCGTTAATTCCCGGTATTTTCGCCCATTTCAGACCTGTACCCTGGCGCGATGGCCAGAGCCGGAAATAAAAAGCCCCGGTCAGCTTAACTGACCAGGGCTGCCGGCGAGCCTGAAGCTCATGCCGTCGGGTTTCGCAAAGGAGAGATGAATCGTCTCACAGTGCGGTGGAAGCAAGTGATTGCTTCCAGTTTTGCCGGGGTTGGTTACCCGGTAGATGTCCGAATGATTCGAACAACTGCAGGTTAAACCCGTGGGCTCAAGAGTGCAAGCTAAACTTTTCAATCACAGCTGGAGGAGTGATTGGGTCGATGGTTTACTGCCCCGTTGCAGTGACGTTACAGAGCAGACTAAAGGTCAGCGAACTGTTCGCTGGCAAGCTGCTAAGCGTGATGCCCGCTCCCTGCAACGCCGCTACGCTGGGCGCGCCAGGACAGACCGCGCCACCGGAGGCGCTGCAGCTGGGTGGGGTGGTGCAAGTCAGACCGGGCGTAGCGGGGTCTTTGAGCACAGATCCGTCAGCGTCCGAGACGCCGTTGTTGGCCACAGTGATCACGTAGGTCGTGGACGCACCCGACAAAACGCTGGTGACCCCATTGGTTTTGGTGATGCTCACGTTGGCCGAGCGGGTATTGGTAAAGGTACAGCTCGTGTCCACATTGGCTGGCGGCGTGAAAACAGCCGTGCGGGTAGTGCCTGTCAAAGTGACAGTCGGAGCGGGAGACACCGGGGTTCCTGTAGAGTCATTCAAGCAACTAATAGCAGTGATGTACTTGGTGATGCTGCTGGTTGAGCCAGACGTTTCGGTCACCGTGACGGAGCCCGACAGGCTTTGCTGAAATGCCGTGAGCCCGTTATTGCCCTGGTCAGCGGCGGTGGTTGTTCCCAGACCCGATTGAACCGACAGGTTGAAGGTACCGGTGTCTGCGTTGGGAACGCTTTTTCGCGCTCTCACACGGGTTTGCTTGTTGTTGGTGATGGTACAGACCGCGCCATAGTTGGTGCCGTCGAAATCGCCTGTAATGGTACGGTTGGCATTGTTGACAATGACATAAGGTGCCGGGCCACCTGTCGGGGAGGTGCAAACAATGTTGGCACTTGACTCCCATCCCGGAGACAAGGCTTCGGTGACGGTCACCCGCTGAACACCGGTGGCGCTCAATGGGAAAGTCATGGTCTGGCTTGTACCCGATGACAGAGTGAAACTGGCGGGCGTGACCGTGGCTGTGGGGCTGGTAGATGTGCTGAAAGTGAAAGTCTGGCTTGATGTGGAAGGATTAGCCTGCTTGGTGAGCTTAATGAAGCCCTGGACGGTGACACCAGACACAAAACCACCACCGTTTTCAATGCATTTTGAATTGGTGCTGGCGGTTAAATTTGCCGGCGTGCATGTCGACGATGCTGCGTTATCCCATGCCACGGCATAGGGAATTGACAACTGGTTGGTGCCAGGCGCTGGCGTACAAGAAACTTTAATACTTGTAATTTGCAGGGTGGCGGTAGAGTTTCCCAGGAAATCGCCGCAGGCAGGCGTCAAATCCAGACTCACGAATGGTGGCGGAAGCGATGGAAAAACCCCCAGCGAACACAAGTTGGCGGCATTGTTGACTGCTGGCAGGTTACCGACTTGTCCGAAGAACACACCCGCAGCAAACCGGTTGGGAGAACCTGAGCTGATGGTAGAAATCACATCGAGCGTGATGGTCTGTCCGGCCATGCACGAGCTAATGGTGCTGCCGGCCGGTTGAGAAAACGACGCGCTGGCGGTGAAATCGTTGGCTGTGCATCCCAAATTGCGGCCAGCACGGGTACCCATACAGGCCTGGTCCACCAGCGCGCTGACTGACGCCGTTTGACCTGAAGCAGGCATAAATGGGTAAACCGCTCCCAGAACCAGCGTTGCTAGAGCGAACCA
>JANMBW010000421.1:0-3176 GCA_031360565.1 Polaromonas sp. | reverse complement strand
GTCTTCCAGCACACCGTTGGGCGCGCGCAGGCTGGGAGGCGAGCGGGTCTCGCTGGTTGGGTCGGTCTTGAGTGCTTCAAGGGCGAAGGCATCGCGCACGCCTTCTTCTCGGAATGAATTTTTGTCGGCTACTGGAATTTCCCCGTCCCAGCGCGCATCGTTAGCTGCCTTGGACCCCAGCCGGTAGGCGCCCATGGCGTAGTTGAATTCAAAGGGTCTTCTTTTATTCTGCAAGCCCGAGCCACCGCCTAAATTGGTGTGCTGTGCAAACGAATAAGCCGGGGCATACATCACCAGTTTGGCGACTTTTTCACTGTTCAGGGAACTGTAATAGCCTGATGTCATGGCACCCCACGACCAGCCGATCAGCGTCACCTTGTTGACCTTGCGCGTCTTTCGAATGTGATCCACCACGGCGCCGATATCTCTAACAGCCAGGTAGGACCGTGTGACGGGCCGGTTGTTTGCAGCGGGCTCATCCATGGCTTTTTCCCGGCTCGAAAAACCATAGTTCCGTTTGTCGAACATATAAACCACGTAGCCTTTGTCTATCATCCAGTCCGCCCAGGAGTAATCCTTGTACTGCAGGTCAAAGTCTGGCGTGGAGGGGTAGGTTGCGCCGTGTACGAAAAGCACGATGTTGTCGTCTGTGAAGCGGGTCTGACCTTCGGCCATCTTGCTGCGAACGAACAATTTGATGCCGGGATCGACCGCATCAATCAGGGTGTCGGTTGTAATGTTTTTAGCGTGGGCCGAGCAAGCGAGGAAGGCAAGGCAAACGAGTAGCCACCGAAAAAGCATGAATGTCTCCTGTAATTTTTTGGGTAAGGTGCACGCTGAACCCGAAGCGCACGAAATTCAGTTTACAGTTTTTCCTATGGATGGTTAGACTGATCTCTTTGAGCGGCCGAAAGGAAATCTTCATGAAAACTAGGTCTTTTGTGGCTACTGCGGTGCTCGCTGCCGGGCTGTCGACTGGTCCATCTAGCGCGGTCGCCCAGACTCTCAAAAAAATTGCAGACAGCAACAAGATCACTGTTTCATACCGGGAAGCATCCGTACCGTTCAGCTATTTGATCGGGTCCAGTAAGTCGGTGGGTTTCTCGGTGGAATTGACCGAGGCAATCATTGACGAGGTGCGTAAAAAGCTTAAAAAACCTAACCTCGAAGTGGCCTATATGCCTGTGACGTCGCAGAACCGGATTCCGCTTTTGGTAAACGGAACGTATGACCTCGAGTGCGGTTCGACTACAAACAATTCTGCACGCGGCAAGGACGTTCAATTTGCCATCAATCACTTTTACACCGGCACACGCCTGTTGACCAAAAAAACTTCAGGAATCAAGAGCTACGCGGACCTGGCCAAAAAAACCGTCGCCAGCACCACTGGAACCACCAACGCACAGGTGATTCGCAAGTACAGTGCAGACAAAAATCTGGATCTGCAACTGGTGCTGGGTAAAGACCATGATGACTCACTGCTACTGGTTGAAAATGATCGTGCGGTGGCATTTGCGATGGACGATATCTTGCTGTTCGGATTGATGGCCAATTCCAAAAACCCGGCATTGCTTGAAGTGGTAGGCGAGTCCCTTCAGGTCGAACCCTATGCCTGCATGCTGCGTAAAGGTGACCCCGAGTTCAAAAAGCTCGTGGACGGAACGATCAGCCGCATGATGAAGTCCGGCGAATTCTCACGGCTTTACAAAAAGTGGTTTGAGTCTCCGATCCCGCCCAAGGGCGTCAACCTGAACCTGCCGATGAGCGAACAGCTGAAGACCAACTTGAAGGCGCAGAGTGACCAACCTGCGCTCTGAGCTGGGCTGATTGCGGACGTCGCAGCGCGAACGTGATGAGGCGCGTTCACCTGCCTACCGACAAATCCGAGGTAGGCGGTGGATCAATCCGATGATGCAGACCAGCGGTTATTCCAGGCTTTGTCCAAATCTCGCCGGTCGCGCTTGGTCGGTCGGCCATGGTCTAGCTGGCTGGCGGGATCGGCAGTCAGCTTGCGTTGCTGTGCGACTTCGGCTCGCAGACGCAGGCTTTCCTCGGATTCCTCGTACAGCTGTTGGGCGATCGGCGCTGCGCCGCGTTGATTGCTGATGCGTCGCACCACCACTGTCCGCGTGACCGGACCTTGCCGCAACGAGATGGTGTCGCCCACCTTGATTTCGCGCGCTGGTTTGGCATCTACGCCATTGACGCGTACGCGGTTTTTGTCCAGTTCTTCCACGGCGAGCGAGCGGGTTTTGTAAAACCGCGCGGCCCAGAGCCATTTGTCTATTCGTAGTTTTTCCATGAAGCGCCATTTTGAAGCAGTGGAACGCGGACCGTGGCATCCAGCCCCCAGACCCTGTCATGCAGTACCCGATTTTCGAGTGTCAGGCTGCCGCCCAGGGCATGGGTGATCTCTCGGCAAATGGCAAGTCCCAGACCTGAGCCGTGCTGCACATTGCCGGCTGAAAAGGGTTGAAACAGCCGCGTTGACAGCTCCGGCGAAATGCCAGGACCGCTGTCGCTGACAGTCAGGGCGGCGTAGTTGGCATCGCGCACGATGCGTACGGAAAGGCTGCCGCCCACCGGCGTGTGTTTGATGGCGTTATGCAGCAGGTTGCGCGCCAGCTCGCCCAGCATCCATTCGTGAGAAGCTAGCGGAGCCGCTACAGTTTCAATGTCAAAGTCGATGTTTTTTTCTGCTATTAGCGCAGACAAGTCCAGGGCCACCTGCCGCACCACTTGCGCAAGGTCCATGGTTTTCTGGTCGGTCTGCTGGCGCAACTGCTCGACTTTGGCCAGCGCCAGCATCTGGTTAGCCAGGAGCGTGGCCCGGTCCACGGTCTGGTTGATTTCTTGAAGCGCCTCGGGCGGGTTGATGTCACCACGCAGAGCCGACTGCACTTGCACTTTCAGGACCGCCAGCGGCGTGCGCAGCTGGTGTGCAGCATCGCGGACGAAGCGCTTTTGATTGTCCAGCAGACCTTGCAAACGTCTCATGACCTGATTGGTGGCATGCACCAAGGGCAGTAATTCGCGTGGTGCGCTGGAGGCCTCCAGGGGCGTCAAGTCGCCCTCGGGCCGAGCCTGCAACCGGGCGCTCAGGTCGCGCACCGGGCGAGTGGCGCGCTGCACCACGACGACAACAACCAGCGCAATGATGGCCACCATCAAGAGTT
>JANMBW010000231.1:0-12289 GCA_031360565.1 Polaromonas sp. | reverse complement strand
TCGAGATCCACGTCGAAGAAGCCGACTCGTACACCTTGTCATTGGCTCCGCCGTTACCAGCGTCAACAGTAATGGTGGGCGGGTCGTTGAGACCATTGATAGTGACGCTCACATTCGCAAAATTGCTAGCGTTTGCGCCATCTGTCACCTGGTAAACGTTTGCAAACACCATCTTGATGGATTCACCATCGTCAAGCGCCTGGGCCGCTGCCTGGGTCGCCTGGTTCATCGTGAACGTGTATCCGCCAGTGGCGCTGTTGATAACCAGCGTGCCGTATTGATTCGTCACTGAGATGGGGGTGCCCACCACGGACAGGGTTTGACCGTCCGCATCCGTATCGTTGGGGAGCACATTGCCCGATACCGATGCCTGGTTTTGGGTCAGGCTGGCGCTGTCGTTCACCGCGACAGGCGCATGGTCATCATCAACGATGGTGACCGTCGCCGTGTCGTTGAGCAAGGTTGCACCGATGGGATTGCTCAAGACAATCGTGAAGGTCTCATTAGCCTCAACCAGCGTGTCGCCCACGATGTATTCGGTCACCGCAAAACCCTTAGCACCGGCTGGAATCGTGACCGTAGCCTTGGTGGCGCCGTCAAAAAAGTCCGTCGGGTTGCTGGCAGTGCCCGGCACGATGGTGTAAGTCACCGTCACAGCTGTCGTAGAGACTTTGTCCAGTGTGATCAGGAAAGTAACGGTTCTGTTACCGGAAGAGCCCTCAATAACATCGACGGCTGAAACACCGGTCTGGACGTTGCCCCCCGTGATCACGCCTGTGCCCGGGACCTCTCCTCCGCCAACGCCGACTGATGTGCCGACCGTTACGCCAACGCTGACAGTTACCGGCGTGGGCGGGACCACTTCAGGGATCACCTCGACAGATTGCGGCAGTTCAGGCGGCACAAAACCGTACTTGTAGCCCTGCGGGCTCACCCCTTCTGTGATACGCAGCAACTGCACAAATGTGCTACCGCCGTCCACGCCGCCGCCAGGCGCCAGACCAGCCGCGGTGGCCTCCAGGGACAGATTCAAGTCGGTACCGCGTTCAAGTGCCTGAATCACGGTTTCTGCAGTGGTTGGGCTGGCGACTGCGCTGTCTTGAGCGGTGGGGCGCTGGTCAGACTGGACCACGTTTTCATCCAGTCGCACGCTTTGGGCGGCTGCAACGGCCAACACGCGCCCATCTTCCATCAGGAGTTCGACCCGGGCATCCCCCAGAGTGCGCAAGGTTTCGCCTTTTTGCAAAACATCTCCAACCTTCAACGCTCGGGTTTTGCCTTGGGCATCTACAGCGAGGACGGTGCCGTTTCCGATGATGGCGGCGACGGTTGCAAAATTGGCCATGGAAATCTCCGATAAATTAAGCGTGAGCAAATAGCTCAATACATTACTGGTAACAATCGTTACGTAACAGTCTGTAGGTTAATGACGTTGGCGGCAAGTCGTCTATTGGACTTTTGTCCACTTTTGAGACTTTTTGCCATGGCTGGCTGCTTCTGAGCCCGTGGCCAGCCACCGGAGGCGGCCAACCCACAATCGTCAGAGCCGCAAGCTGTCGCTGTCGTCGGGTAACAATTCCAGCCGATTGACCATACTGGCCCGGGTCTGGCGGCGGTCCAGCAGTTTGGCCTGGGCCGCTTCCGGTAAATCGGTGAACTGGATCAACCCGCGGTTGATCAGCACGTCAATCAGGTCTTCCAGCACACGCGCCAGGCCGGCATCGGTCTGACTAAGCAACTGGCTCTTGCTTGAAACGTCACGCAAGAAAGCCTGCACGTCAGGATCAGCCGCCGACGCAACTTCCCAGCTGCCCGCCTCAACGTCCTCGTTACTGAGCACCTGCCGGGTCAGTGCCACCACATGCCCATCCGCATTGCGACGGCATAACAAGGCGTTGTCAGAGGAAGATGGAGGAGTCATAACGATGGTTCCCGCTCAGCCGTTTGTGCCGGCTCAGGCGACGCTGACAGCCGCAGCACAAGTTGAAGACGGTCGCGCACGCCGAGTTTGTCAAACACCGCACCGAGATGGGCTTTGACGGTTCGCTCTGAAATAAACATCAGGCTGGCAACTTCTTTGTTGGACCTGCCGGCTGAGACGGCGCGAGCGACTTGTGCCTCCCGCGCCGACAGACTTGCCCAGGCGTTTTGCGTAGCTGCTGGTAACTCTGCTGGGGGATCGGTCATACGAGACAGCGCAGAATGGGTGGCCCCTACCAAGCGTTGCATCAAGTCAGGGCCGACCCATAGACCGCCATGCTCAACGACCAGCGCCACTTCCTGCAGCAACGCAGGCACGGCATAAACGTGGGTGTAGCCCCGTGCACCGTCGTTCAGGGCAGCAAGACCTTCAAGCGGCTCAGGTACGCCGGACATCACCACCACCAGCGCACTTGGCAGCGCTTGCAAAATCTCACGCAAATGAGTCGGCCACTGGGCATGGTCGGTGCTGAGCCAGATTAGTTGCTTGCTTGAGGATTGACGCTGGAGGCGAGCCAAGAGCGCCGGTGCCTTGCAAACTTGCCCGGTCGGAAAAGCCTCGTGCCATCTACCCGGTACAGGCACCGCCGGGCTGGACAGAAACAGGTGGTCAATGCTCATGGGGATGCTCACGCAACGCTCACCGCTCCGTCAGGGCGTTGGCTTTGGCACGCAATACCGGTTTGAGCAAATACGACAAGACCGATTTCTTGCCAGTCAAAATGTCAACCTGTGCCACCATGCCGGGAATGACGGGCAAATTGGCGCCCAAGCTGGGCTTTTGCGTGCGAACCCGTACATGGTAGAAAGCATTGCCTTTTTCGTCGATGACCGAATCAGCGCCGATGTTGATGACGTCGGCAACCAAGCCGCCGTAGATAGAAAAGTCATAGGCGCTGAACTTGACCATGGCCTGCTGCCCGGGACGCAAAAAGGCAATGTCTTTCGGCACAATCTGCACCTCGAGAATCAGCGTGTCATCCAGCGGCACGACTTCGACTACTTCCTTCCCGGGCTGTACCACCGCTCCCATGGTGTTAACCAGCAGACGCTTGACGGTGCCGCGCACAGGGGATTTTATGTCTGCGTGTTTGACCTTGTCTTCCAGCGCCCGACCGCCTTGCGACAAGCTGGCCAGCTTGTTCATGGTGTCCGACAACTCGCCGCTCATCTGGTTGCGGCTATTTAGCTGCACTTCTTCGATTTTTCGCGACGCCTCCAAAATAGCCGACTGCACGCGTGAAATCTGGGCGGTGGCCTGTTCCATGTCGCCCCGCAGCCGAGCGACTTCGCGCTCCAGGCGAAACACTTCGACTTCAGAAACGGCGCCGGTGGCAATCATGGGGCGTGTGGCGTTCAGTTCCTTGGTCATGAGCTCGAGACCACGTTCGGCCTGGTCACGGCGAGCCGTCACCTCATTGAGCTCCTGCCGCCGCTGGGACAGCTGAGCCTGCGATATATAAAGCTGAGCCCCGATTTCAGCCCGACGTGACTCATAAAGGCGCTGCTCTTGCGCCACCACATCGGGCGCTTCACGCACCAGCTCTGCAGGCGGATTGAACGCCGTGCCGCGCGTCAGGGCTTCCAGACGTAGCGCTTTTGCCTGATAGGACAGCTGACTGGCGCGGCTCTCCTGCATGTTGGAAACAAAACGGGTAGGGTCCACACGCATCATCAGCTGGCCAGCGTCGACGATTTGTCCTTCCTTGACGAGCAAGGCCTCCACCACGCCACCATCCACACTTTGAACGATCTGCACCTGGCTCGTGGGGACCACGCGGGCATCCCCGCGTGTGACCTCATCAAGCTGGGCAAAAGTAGCCCAAATCAGCAATAGCACCAAGGCACCCGCCGCGATGCGCAACAAGCCTCTGGCGCGCAAGGGTTCCTGCTGCAATCGGGCCCAATCGGCGTCCCCGGCCCAATCGAGCGCGTCTGGCTGCTCGACCGGGGTCAGCCGCTTGATCAGCGGATTGAAAATACTTGGGCTGCCATCAGTAGACCGCTTGACCCAGGCACCCAGGCGTTCAAATGCTTTTTCGCTTAGCCAAGCCATCATGTAGCCTTTCCAATTCGCCCTTGGCGCAGGGCCGTGACGACCTGCTCCTTGGGGCCGTCGGCCACGATGCGACCCCCATCCATCACAATGATCCGATCCGCCAAGTCCAGCAGGGACGTGCGATGGCTAATCAGCAAGACGGTTTTGCCACGGGCAAACTCGGTCAGGCGACGCTTGATATCTTCTTCGCTGGAGTGGTCCATCGACGAGGTAGGCTCGTCCAGCAACAAAATAGGCGGGTCATTGATGACTGCCCGGGCAATCGCTACCCCTTGGCGCTGCCCACCCGACAAGGACTCCCCGCGCTCTCCAACCAGCATATCGAAGCCCTGCGGGTGCTGGTTAACCAAGCCGATAATGCCGCCAATTTCAGCCGCTTTGACGATGTCTGCGTCGTCTGCCAGCGGGGCGCCCATCATGATGTTTTCCCGCAAGCTACCGTAAAACAGCATCACGTCCTGCTGAACGTAGCCGATCTGTCTGCGCAGCTCGGCCGGGTCGAGCTGCCGCAGGTCGATGCCATCAACCAGCACCGCCCCTTCGGTAGGCCGGTAAAGGCCGAGGATCAGTTTTTCCAGTGTCGTTTTACCCGAGCCTATGCGTCCAAGAATGGCCACCTTTTCACCGGGTTTGATGCTGAAACTGAGGTTGCGCAAGGAGGGTGCGCTTTGTCCGGGGTAACTGAAGCTCACGTCGCGGAAGTCAATGGCGCCTTTGAGATTGCCACGGCTGATAAAGGTGGTGTCGTCGGGCCGCTCGACGTCCCGCCGCATCATTTCATTGAGAGAGGTTAGCGCCGTGGCGGCCGTGTGGTACTGCACCAGCAGACCTGCCACCTGCCCCACTGGCGCCATGGCTCGCGAGGCCAGCATGGTGCAGGCAATCAACCCGCCCATTGTCAGGTCGCGCTCGGCAATCACGTACACGCCGATGATGACGATAGCCAGCGTGATGAGTTGCTGAACAAATGCAGAGGTGTTGCTGGCCGTAGACGACAGCAAACGCAGTTGCGCGCCCACCCTGGCCAGTAGCGCAGCGCTTTTTTCCCACTTGTACTGGATGGCCGATTCGGCGCCCAGAGCTTTGAGAGTTTCAAAACCGACCAGCCCTTCAATCAAGGTGGCATTGCGCTGGGCGCCAGCGCGATAGGTGGTTTCAGCCAGCTCATGCATGCGCCCTTGCACCGCCAGCGCGTAAAAAAGCATGACGGCGGCACCTATCACTAACGGGATCAGCATGGGCCAGGAAATCCAGCCGATCACCAGAACAAAAATCAGCGCAAAAGGCAGGTCGATGAAGGCCACCACCGTGGCCGAGCCGATGAAATCACGCACCGATTCAAAAGCCCGAAGATTGGACGCAAAAGAACCGGCGGAAACCGGCCGCTGCTCCATGCGCATGCCGAGCACCCGCTCCATGATGTAAGCCGACAACTTGACATCTGAACGACTGCTGGCCAGGTCAACAAAGCGGCTGCGCAAGGTGCGCAGCACCAGGTCACTTACCAGCATCAATGAAAGTCCCAGGGCCAACACCCAGAGGGTTTCAATCGCCCGGTTGGGCACTACCCGGTCGTACACATTCATGGTGAACAGCGGCAACCCCAGCGCAAACAGGTTGGCCAACAGGGCAGCCAGCAGGACATCGCGGTACAGCGGCCGACTTTCAGAAATCACGCTCCAGAACCAGTGGCCATGACGCCCCGCCCGTACCTCTGGGGCACGGGCATCAAAGCGCAAGCTGGGGCGAACGTAAATCGCCATGCCCGTGTAAGCCGCATCTAACTCTATCAAGGGCACAGTCACGGGGGCGTCACCAAGCTCCGGATAGACCACGCTGGCTGAACTGCGGTCAGGGCTAAAGGCCAGTACCACACAGGCCTTTTCGTCGTCCATCAGCACAATGGCCGGCAGCAAGGCGTCCTTCAGGTGAGCAAGTTCTTGTCGAACTAGCTGGCTGCTCAGCCTGGCCCGCCGGGCAGCGCGAACGAACAGGCCGGGTGTGAGCCGCTGGTGTTCAGCGGGAAGACCCGCCATGATGGCGTCGCGGGTTAGAACCTCGCCATGCGCCCGGGCGACAATCAGCAGACAGGACAGCAACTCATCTGGCGAAGGGGCTACGGCTGACGCTTTTCCATTTGCTGATAACTGGTCATTGAACATTCGACTACCTGTTAAGACACTGGGCAATGCAGAGCCGAGTGTAACCAAATATTTCTTAAATGTTGTAACAACTGCAGTCAGATCAGCGTTGACGATCCTGGCAATCCAGTGTTAGGCGGAATTCATGGCAGCCGCGGGGTCTTCGGACGCGACCACCTTTGCCGCCCAGGCGCTGAGCTTGCCGGCGTCTGCCCGCAAGATTTGCTGCTTGACGGCAAGAATTTGGGACGGATGCATCGAGAAGCTGCGCAGGCCCATGCCGAGCAGAAGCCGGGTCATACCGACATCCCCCGCCATTTCCCCGCACACGCTGACGCCCTTGCCCTGGGCGTTGCATTCTGCAATGGTGTCGGCAATCAGGCGCAGCACCGCAGGATGGCACGGATCGTAAAGATGAGAAACTGCCTCATCGGCGCGGTCAATTGCCAACGTGTACTGGATCAGATCGTTGGTGCCGATCGATAAAAAGTCGAAATATTTCAAAAAAAGCTTGAGCGTGAGAGCGGCAGCCGGGATTTCAATCATGGCGCCCAAGCGCACCTGTCCGTACGGAATGCCCCGGTTGTCGAGCGCAGCACGTGCATGATCGAGCAGCGCCAGTGTTTGACGAATTTCGCTGGCGTGAGCCAGCATAGGCACCAGCAGATTGACCTGCCCGTGCGCTGCGGCACGCAAGATGGCGCGCAGTTGGGTCAGAAACATCGGCGGGTCTGCCAAGCTCCAACGAATGGCGCGCAGACCAAGCGCCGGGTTCAATTGACCGTCATGGACTTTGCCCGCCAGCTTGTCGAGCGGCTTGTCAGAACCGATATCCACCGTGCGAATGGTCACCGGTAGTCCCTGCATGCCGTCAATCGCCTTGCAGTAAGCCGCGTACTGCTCTGCTTCATCCGGCAGCTTTCCGCTTCGGCCCATGAAAAGAAACTCGCTGCGAAACAAGCCAACGCCCACTGCACCAGCCTTGACTGCGCCCTCGGTGTCATCGGGCATTTCAATGTTGGCCAGGAGTTCGATCCGCTGGCCATCCATCGTCAGGGCAGGCGTATGTTTGAGCCGATTCAGGCGCTGGCGCTCGAGGTCTCCCTGGCGCTGTTTGAAGCCGTATTCGGCCAGGATGATGGGCGATGGGTCAACGATCAGGATGCCTGCGTCGCCGTCAATGATGACCCAGTCATCCTGCTTGATCAACTGGCTGGCGCTGCGCGCGCCCACCACGGCCGGAATATCCAGGCTGCGTGCGACGATGGCCGTGTGTGAGGTACGCCCCCCCACATCCGTTGCGAAGCCGGCAAACAGGCTGCGCTTGAACTGAAGCATGTCGGCGGGGGCAATGTCGTGCGCCACCAGAACCAAGGGGACGTCCATGGTGTCATCGAGCAGCAACTCCTGCTGCAGCTGTTTGCGGCCGGCGCCCGCTTGAAGCACTGGCTGCAACGGCGAAGCCATGCCTTTCATTGAACGCAAAATTCGCTCTACGACCTGTTCGAGGTCGGCCTTGCGCTCGCGCAAGTACTCGTCTTCCATGTCGTCAAACTGACGGGCGATGAGCTCGTACTGGGTGGTCAAGGCCCATTCGGCGTTGTAGTGTCTGTCGGTAATCCAGTGTTTCACGCCGCTGATGAGTTGCTCATCGTGCAACAGCAGTAAATGCACGTCCAGCAGGGCTGCGAGTTCATGCGGCGCGTCTTTCGGCAGATCCTGCTTGATGCGGGTGATTTCTTCGGCCACCGCATTGCGGGCCATACGTACTCTGGCGATCTCGTCGTTGGATTGGGACGGATCGACAAAATAATGCGCCACGTCGGCGCGACTCGAGGCGACCAGCACGGCGCGCCCAATTGCGATTCCTCTGGAAACCGCCAGACCGTGAACTGAAAAGGTCAATTAAGGGCCCCCACGGTCGCTCGCTCCGCGTAGTTCCCAGCCCCCCGAGGGGGCCGCAGCGCCAGCGGCCCGGCAAAGCCGGTTGCACTGCCCCAACTTGCCAGAAACGGGGAAGGCCTCATTCACCCTCACCGAATTTGTCGTTGATGAGCGCCAGCAGGGCATCCATCGCCGCTCGCTCATTGTCCCCGTGGGTCTCAAGTTCCACCGTGCTGCCCATGCCCGCAGCCAGCATCATCACGCCCATGATACTTTTGGCATTGACACGCCGCTCACCTTTGCTGATCCACACCTCACAGGGAAAACCGCCGGCGAGCTTGGTCAGTTTGGCCGAAGCCCGGGCGTGCAGCCCCAGCTTATTGCTGATGTTCGTGCTGGTCTTGATCATGGTGACGTCGGGCCTGATTTTGCGGTGCGGTGATGGCCACTTGCATGACGCCCTGAGTGGCCCCGGCCAGGGCACGCGCTACCAGACCATCAAGCGATTCCTGCCGATACGACACCGCGCGCAAAAGCATCGGCAAATTGATCCCGGCAATCAATTTGGAGTTCACGCCATCGACCAGCTTTTGCGCCACATTGCACGGCGTGGCGCCAAACACATCGACCAGCACCAAAACGCTGTCGTGCTGAAGGTGGTCGAACATGATGCGGGCCTGCGCCAGCGTTTCTTCAGGCGGCATATTGGCTTGAACATCCAGAGCCACCACACCCGCCAGATTGTCGGGAAAAACATGCAGCACGCATTGGCGCAAAGCAGACGCCAGTGGCGCGTGGGCAATGATAAAGATGCCGTTCATTGCTCCGAATTATCAGCGTTCGAGCTGAGGAAATAGGCATATGACGCGAGACAACAACACAAAATCACCCCCATCGCCGCCTGATAACTGCCTGTCAGCGTCAGGCCGACCGCTGCGAAAGCGTCTATCAGTAGCCCAATGCCCCACTGTGTCACGAAGACGCCCGAAAAGATCACCAGGTTATAGGCCGACAAAGCGCGACCGGCCAAGGCAGACCGAAAGGCCATGCCGACCGCTGGCTGAGCCAGGCCCAATACGCTGGAGAACATGCAAAACACGGCCCATCCTAGCCATCCGGTAGATGCCCCCGCCCATAGGTTGAAGCCCAGCGACGCCAGACTGAGCGGCACCCCCCATCGAATCAACCGATCGGCATGCCAACCATTACGGGACAGCCAGGGGTTGAGCAGCCCCCAGGCCCAAAACGTCACCAGCATGACCGCATTGATATAAAAAAGACCGGTCGCGGATTGCAGCGGGGAATAGCCAGCAACCCGGACCATCCATGGTCCAGCCCAAAGCGTTTGGAGGGCGATAAGACCGCCGTAGTTGAAAAACGCCAGAGGCGACATCTTTCGGAAATACCGGCTCTTCCAAATTTCAGCGTACGTGGCGCTCTGCGTTTGGGCGTTGGCTGGCTCCGTGTCCCAACGCGGTACGATGCTGGCTATCACGAGGGTGGCGAGCACGATCATCGCCGCCAAAATCCAGAACAAAGGGCGCCAGCCCAGGTAAGGCATCAGCCACTGCACCGGCAAGGTGGAGGCCAGCATGCCGAGTGAACCGGTCATCAGCATCCACGAGTTGGCACGCAGCAGAGTCGACGCGTCAAACCAACGGCGGTAACCCGTCAGTGGCGCCATCAGGCAGGCGCTTACACCCATGCCGATCAGCACCCGAGCAGCCAGCAGCCAGGCAAAGCTGCTGGCCATCGAAAACGCCACGCATCCGGCTGCCGCCAGACTCAAAAAACACACGATCACCCGCTTGGGGCCATACCGATCCAGCCAGGTTCCCAGCGGCAACTGGGCCGCCGCAAAGCCGAAAAAATAGCCTCCGGCTAACAGACCCAAATCACTGGCGCGCAAAGAAAATTCCTGGGTCAGCACCGGTGACAGCGTGGCAGTGATCGCGCGCACCATAGCCGAGAAAAAATAAGCCGCTGCGAAGGCGAGAAAAACAACCGCGCCGGTTCTGCGGTCGAGGTGGACCTTGTGCAAGGATTGGGGGTTCATTCGAGGAGATCTGCAGCTAGTCAAATCGGAGGCTGGAGAACAAGGTCTCGCTGACTTCCGGCCTTACCCTGTCGGCGTAGACAACCACCTGGAATATCTGCGATCCCTTCGCAAAAAAAGCCACGTGGCCGACCACCGCCGACCCATCACGCCGCTGGCCCTGGACCCTGAGCAACACCGGCGGCGGTAGTAGGGACGCGCTAGCGAGCTTCAACGCAGAGACATGCGTTGCCTCGGAACCGGCGCTCAGGCCAAAGGCGATGGGTCGGGCCCGCATATTCGCCAGGGTCACGCTTTGCCACTGCGCAAGAACCTGTTCCACCCTCGACGCATCGCCCAAATTGGCCACCACAACGGCAAAGGTGGCGCCCCCAGCGTCGCAACTGAGCATTTTCAGTGTGGTTGCCACTCCGCCCAGTGGCACCGTTTTTTCGGTCGAGTCAGGTTTGCAGGGCAACATCAATCTGAGAGAAGTTTGCTCAGGGCGCACGTCGCGCCAGTTGAATGTGGGGCTGCATGCACTCAGTGCCGACACCGACACCAGTCCGGCTAGTAAAACCTGTAAAAGTCCGGAGGAAAAGCAACGGGTTGGCATGCGCTGGCAAGGGGTAGTGCACGACACTTTACAGGGATTCATGCGCCGTCATGGGCTCAAAGAGGGCCGTTCAAGCAACCGGTTCAGTAAAAGTGCACCATTTGGACGCAAGGCATACCCCTTGCCATGCACCAATATGGGAACCATTTTTGTCCCATCGGCAAGGCTGCCGCTCCATTTGTCTGTCGAAGCACCACGAAATTACCCAAACAAAGAGCCAAGCGCCAATGTGGCCCGTCCCTTGCAAGGAGTCACCAAATTCAATCGAAAGGTGCGCGCCATGTCCGATTACTTCTCTCCATACGATGCCGATCGCCCGTTGATGCTCAAGTGCAGTTGCGGCAAAGACCACACTGTGGCCGAGCATCGAGCTGCCGACATACACGCAGCGGTATCAGCGGACAGCGCTGCACTGGAATTGCGCCGCCGCAGCCAGACCAGTGAGTTCGAGGCTTACTCCAACGCCTTCATCGAAGCCACGTTGGTCAAGGCCATCTTCCCGCAGGATGATGTGCGTCGCCGCTTTCTCAAGGCGGTTGGCAAAAGCACCGCTATGGCCGCCATCGCCAGTGTGCTGCCGGTGGCCAGCATGCAGGCCATGGCGCAGGATGCCGGCAAAAAGCCGGGCTCGCTTGAAAAGAACAGCCTGAAAATTGGCTTCATCCCCATCACTTGCGCCACGCCGCTGATCATGGCTGCGCCGCTGGGCTTTTATCAGCAGCAAGGTCTGAGCGTCGAAGTGACCAAGACGGCCGGCTGGGCCCTGATCCGCGACAAGATGATCAACAAGGAATATGACGCGACGCACTTCTTGTCGCCGATGCCGCTGGCGATCTCAATGGGCCTGGGCTCCAATGCCACGCCGATGAATGTGGCGACCATCCAGAACATCAACGGCCAAGCCATCACGATGGCGCTCAAGCACAAGGACAACCGCGACCCCAAGAACTGGAAGGGCTTCAAGTTCGCAATTCCATTTGAATACTCGATGCACAACTTCCTGCTGCGTTATTACTTGGCCGAAGCGGGCCTGAACCCCGACACCGACGTGCAGCTGCGCGTGGTGCCACCGGCAGAAATGGTCGCCAACCTGCGCGCCGGCAACATCGACGGCTTCCTTGGCCCCGATCCGTTCAACCAGCGCGCCGTGTACGAAGAAGTCGGTTTCATCCACGTGTTGACCAAAGACTTGTGGAACGGCCACCCCTGCTGCGCCTTTGGCACCAGCACTGAGTTCATCCAGAAAAATCCGAACACCTTTGCCGCGCTCTACCGCTCGGTGCTGACCGCCGCCGCCATGGCGCGGGACCCGAAAAACCGCGAACTGATCGCCAAGGTGATCGCTCCCGCGCAGTATTTGAATCAGCCGGAAGCCGTGCTCAACCAGGTGCTGACCGGCAAATTTGCCGATGGGCTGGGCAATATCAAAACCGTGCCCGACCGCGCTGACTTTGACCCGATGCCGTGGCAGTCGATGGCGGTGTGGATGTTGACCAAGATGAAGCGCTGGGGCTACGTCAAAGTCGAGGTCTATTACAAGCAGATCGCCGAGAAGGTTTTCCTCATCACTTATG
>JANMBW010000172.1:0-3248 GCA_031360565.1 Polaromonas sp. | reverse complement strand
GCCTGCTCGGGCGTGCGGCTGCTTTTGCGGTGGTTGCAGGCGCGGCAGGCCGTGACCACATTCATCCAGGTGTCAACGCCCTTCTGCGCGAACGGAATAATGTGCTCGCGCGTCAGGTCTTCTTCGTGAAAGTGGGCGCCGCAGTAGGCGCACACATTGCGGTCACGCGCAAACAGCTTGCCGTTGGTTAGTCCGGGTTTCAGGTCAAACGGATTGATATTGGGCACGCCCTTGGTGCCAATGATGCTGTTGACCGTGATGATCGACTGATCGCCGGTAATCGCGTTGTGGCCCCCATGAAAGGTCGCCACCAGTGCGCCCATTTCCCAGCGCACTTCGTCCGCCGCATAGTGCAACACGGCTTCTTCAAGGCTGATCCAGGACTGCGGCAAGCCCTGGGCGGAGAGCTTCAAAACCTTCAAAACAAACCTCCATCGAGTGACTAAGGCATGGGTAGGAGCGATCGGCTGATTCCTTGTCAATATACAGGCAAATCATGACAAATGGTTCGCCCTTCCCGAATGACCGCCACCGGGCGCTATAAAAACGATAATCAGGCTGATGAAAGTTTTTCGCGGTTACCGTCACCCCCTGCTGGCACCAGCGTGCGCCCTGACCATCGGCAATTTCGACGGCGTCCACCGCGGTCACCAGGCCATGCTGGCCCTGCTCAAAAGTGAAGCCGAGCACCGGGGCGTGCCCAGCTGCGTGATGACCTTCGAACCGCATCCGCGTGATTATTTCGCCGCCCTGGCCCATCAGCCCGAGCTGGCACCGGCGCGCATCGCCACCCTGCGCGACAAGCTGACCGAACTGGCCCGCTGCGGCATCGACCAATGCGTGGTGCTGCCTTTTAACGCCGCATTCGCAGGGCAATCGCCCCATACCTTTATTGACGACGTGCTGCGCAAGGGACTGGGTGCCCGCTATGTGTTGGTGGGCGATGACTTTCGTTTTGGCGCCCGGCGCTCGGGTGACTACGCCATGCTCGATGCCGCAGGGCAGCAACGGGGTTTTGATGTCGCACGCATGAACAGCTATGAGGTGCATGGCATACGTGTCTCGAGTTCAGCGGTGCGGCAAGCCCTGGCAGCCGGGCAAATGAGCCAGGCGACCGGTCTGCTGGGCAGGCCCTACAGCATTTCTGGCCATGTGGTGCACGGTCGCAAACTGGGTCGTGATCTGGGTTTTCCAACGCTCAATTTAAGGTTTTCGCACTGGAATCCGGCGGCCAGCGGCATTTTTGCGGTGCTGGTCCATGGTCTGGCAGATGAGCCCCTGACCGGGGTCGCCAATCTGGGCGTGCGGCCGTCGATCAATCCAAATGATGTCAACGGCGGAAGGGTGTTGCTGGAAACCTATTGCCTGGACTGGCCCGACAGCCTGGGACCTGAAGGGGGCTACGGTAAAATCATTCGCGTGGAACTGCTTCATAAACTGCACGACGAATGGGCCTACGACGGTCTGGACAGCCTCCAAGCAGGCATTGCCAAAGATCGGGATGATGCGCGGGCGTTTTTTGCCCGGGCTGAGGTCGCCTCGCTGCACGCGGAAACCAGCCGCCAGACCACGCGCGATCGAATTTAGACGATCTACCCGCCCGCTCGCCGCCCATCGACAGGCTCAGGCGAACGGCTCCCCTCCCCCTGTTTGGACCCCCTACTTGCGTTCGGGCTGAGCCTGTCAAAGCCTTCCGACGCACCGATCATGTCCGACATCTCACTCGACAAGCCAGACTATCGCAGCACCCTGAACCTGCCGGACACACCGTTTCCCATGCGCGGCGACTTGCCCAAGCGCGAGGCCGGCTGGGTCAAGGAGTGGGACGACAAAGGGATCTATCAAAAGCTGCGGGCTGCGCGCCATAACTGTGGCAAGGGCAGGTTTGTGCTGCACGACGGCCCGCCCTATGCCAACGGCCAGATTCACATTGGCCACGCCGTCAACAAAATTCTCAAGGACATGATCGTCAAGGCGCGGCAGCTGGATGGCTATGACGCGATCTATGTGCCAGGCTGGGACTGCCATGGCCTGCCGATTGAAAACGCGATCGAGAAGCTACACGGGCGCAGTCTTCCAAGAGACGAGGTTCAAGCCAAAAGCCGCGCCTTTGCCACCGAGCAGATCGCCGAACAGTTGAAAGACTTCAAGCGCCTGGGCGTGCTGGGCGAGTGGGACAACCCCTACCGCACGATGGATTTCGCCAACGAGGCCAACGAGATCCGCGCGCTTAAACGCATCATGGAGCGCGGCTTTGTCTACCGCGGCCTGAAACCGGTGTACTGGTGTTTTGACTGCGGCTCGTCGCTGGCCGAATTCGAGATCGAATACGCCGACAAAAAATCGCAAACGCTGGATGTCGCCTTCAAATGTGCCGAACCCGACAAGCTGGCTGCCGCATTCGGGCTGGACAAGCTGACAAAAGATGCGTTTGCCGTGATCTGGACCACCACCGCGTGGACCATTCCAGCCAACCAGGCGCTTAACCTGAACCCCGAGCTGACCTATGCGCTGGTCGACACCGAGCGTGGCATTTTGATGCTGGCCGAAACGCTGGTCGAAAAATGTCTGGGTCGCTATCAGCTCACCGGCAAGGTCATCGCGACCAGCCCTGGCAAAAACCTCGCGCTGCTGAACTTCATGCACCCGCTGCACGACCTGGACGCGGGCTACCGCCGCCTGAGCCCGGTCTTTCTTGCCGACTACGCCACTGCTGATGACGGCACCGGCATCGTGCATTCGTCACCGGCCTACGGCGTGGAAGACTTCAACTCCTGCATGGCCAATGGTTTTACAGCCGACGACATCCTGAACCCAGTGCAGGGCAACGGCCGCTATGTGGACGATCTGCCCTTATTCGGCGGTCTCAACATCTGGAAAGCCGCACCGCTGATCATTGACACCCTGCGCGAGCATGGCCGCCTGCTGGCTACTGAAAACATCGCGCACAGCTACCCGCATTGCTGGCGCCATAAAACGCCGGTGATTTACCGAGCGGCGGCGCAATGGTTTATTCGCATGGACGAAGAAACGCAAGGCACGCAGGGCGTGTTCGCCCAGGACAAGGCGCCAAAAACCCTTCGCGAACTGGCATTGAATGCCATCGAGGAAACCAGCTTCTACCCCGAAAACGGCAAGATTAGGCTGCGCGACATGATTGCCGGCCGGCCCGACTGGTGCATCAGCCGCCAGCGCAACTGGGGCGTGCCGCTGCCGTTTTTTATTCATACCGCCACCGGCGAGCTGCA
>JANMBW010000080.1:0-2976 GCA_031360565.1 Polaromonas sp. | reverse complement strand
AGCACGCTTGTAGTGCCTGAAAGCGGTATCAAACTGTCTCAGGTTGCGGTAGGCGTAGCCCAGGTAATTTTGCAGGTCCGGATTGTCCGGGTCACCCGCAGCAGCCTTGGCAAATCGCTCGGCCGCTTCCCGCCATTGTTTGTTCGACATGGCCAGCTTGCCAGCGGCGTAATCCGGGTCGCGCGCCGCAGCATCTGGATTGGACTCATACGGTTCGGCGGCGACAAGCGGAGCCAGGAGCGCGCTGGCCGCGACCAACCCGACCACGGCAGCACGCCCCCAATCCATCGGCCGATGCTTGCAGGTCATCGCTGTGCTACAAACGCCCGAGCAATCACCAGTTCTGGTCGGGCAGTGTCGGCCTTGGCAGTCATGTCGAGCAGCTTGCGGAAGTAATCGTTGGCCTTTTGTGGTTCACCAGCGGCCTGCGCCGAGCGGGCCGCGCCGTAGAGCCCGCGAAAACGGTTGGGTTCGCGCACCTGCGATGCTTCAAATTCCTTCAGTGCTAGCGCTGGCTGCTTGAGCTCCAAAAGCATTTCACCCAGCAGTTCCCGGGCAGGCACGACTCGACCTGGTGTGACAATATGCTTTTCACGGCGGTCCTCGTTGTCCGCAGCGGAACGCATCAGCTTGAGCGCCTCGTCGTTTTTGCCCCGACCCAGCGCGATCCATCCCGCCAGCGCCAGACGCTGCACTTCAACTTCATTTGCCCAATAGGTGTTTTTTTCAGCCAGCAGCGCCTGGTGGAGCGACGCCAGCTTTTCCGCATCGGCCTCAGCCATGGCGAGGTCGCCGCCTCGTACCGCACCGAGCGCACGAGCGAAATAGGTGGTCGCCTCAGGAAACAGGTACTTGGTGGACCGGGGCTGCAGCTGCATGGCCTCGGCCCATGCGCCCCGCTCCATGGGATACCGCGCAGCCATCAGCGCGCTGCCATAAGGCCCCGCCAGCCTTGGAGTACTGACATGGCTCATCTTCATCAAATCCTCTATGACTTTCTGCGCCTGGGCGTCCTGTGCGAGCTGCAGGTAGGCGTAGGTCATGTAGTCGCCGGCGTGAAAAGCCTCGTCAAGATCCCCGTCTTTTTTAGCCACCTCGGCCGAACGCGCATTGGTGGCGGCTGACTCTCCCCAGGCGCCAACGCGTGTAAAGATGTGCGACGGCATGTGCAAGGCGTGAGGTGCTGCCGGCGCAATACCGGCATAAAGCCGCGCCGCAACCAGCCCCTGTTGCGCAATGGGTGGGGCATCGTAGCTATGGATCAAATAGTGAGCGACGCCGGGGTGATCGCGGTGCTTGGCGAATTGCTTTTCGAGGATGGCAGCCGCCTTCAGGTACGAGGCGTAGGTCTGATCGGCCTGCGACTGAGTACCCGCCAGGTACAGCGCATTGAAAATCTGCGCCTCGTCGTCATCCGGGTAGCGGGCGGCCAGCGCCTCGTAAGCTTTTGATCGCGCCTGCTGCCGTACCCGCTCGGGGCGGTTGGACCAATCCTCGTAATAGGTCGCCACGGCTTCGATATAGTCACGCTCGCGCTGGGTTTTCGCGCCAATCTTTCGGCCCTGGTCGATGATGGTCACCGACTGTTCAGAGCCTTTGGGAGATGCTCCCTGTCCGGCCAATGGATTGGACATCAGGATAGATGCCACACCCCAGGTCGCGATGGCACAAGATGGATCCCGCGCCAGCACCTCACGAAACGTTTTTTCACCCTCGCTGTACCAAAACGAGTGCAACATCGCCACACCCCGATGTAGCGCTTCTTGTACTTTGACATCGCAGGAATTCTGAAACGTCACTTTACCCAGTTGCTCCTTGCCCTTGCCTTTGTCATCCTCGTGAGACCAGGCCACGCCAGCCGAAAGCAGGCTAAGTGTGACGGCCACAGGTAGAGCGTGACAAAATATCGAACGGCTTTTTTGTTCCTTAGGCATGATGAATCCTTTGCTGGCAGCGAGGGCGCGTCAATGGGCAAAAGAGCATGACGCAAAACAAAGCCTGGTCTAGGCAAGTCCATCAGCCTGCGGTAGCCGAAATGGCTATCAGCTTGTGGGAATCGGCATCTCGGTAGCGAACCCCCCTTTTTGCGGTGTCAATGAAGACCGGCGGATCGTTATCGTGCTCCCCCTGACCCCATAAGTCAACGTCAATTCAACCCCCAGACGCGGATAGTCAAATCCCACCGCGGAGCCTGTCAGGAGGCGTCAAAAGCCGCCTGCAGCCATTCGATCGAAGCAGGACTTCCAATCCCCGCTACCCCCTGCACCAGCACCACGTCAAAGCGGCAAGGCGGCAGGCTGGCAAAACGCATCAGGTAATGGCGGGCGGCAAAGATGATGCGGCGCTGCTTGAGCGCACTGATGCTGGCGCCTGCACCGCCGTGCGACTGGCTGGAGCGCTGACGAACTTCGACAAATACCAGGGTGCCGTCTGGTGAGCGCATGATCAGGTCAATCTCGCCGCCGCCGCGCCCGGGTGTCCGATAATTGCTTTCGAGCCATTGCAGTCCGGCCTGGAGCAGATAGGCCCGCGCCGCGGCTTCGGCCGCATCGCCGCGCCGCTTGGTGGTAATCTGACCAGTCGGCTCCGGCCCGGCACCCTTCTGACCTGTCAGGTCATCGACTTGGCCTGGCGGCGCTTTCACAAGCTGTTTTCTGGAAAACCACATTGATCGCTTCCTTCGACTTGGCACGCAGCGCAGCGGGCGCCGCGGCCAGCATGCAGCATTATCCGGAAAGCACGCTGTATGTGGTGGCGACGCCGATTGGCAATCTGGCCGACATCAGCCTGCGGGCCCTGCATGTGCTGCAGCTGGCCACTGCGATTGCCTGCGAGGACACGCGCCACACCCAGGGCCTGCTGCGTCAATATGGCATAGAAAAGCCGCTGCTGGCCGTGCACGAACACAACGAACTTGAAGCCGCCGTCGGTGTGGTGGAAAGACTTCAGCGCGGTGAGCGCGTGGCTTTTGTCAGC
>JANMBW010000076.1:0-9706 GCA_031360565.1 Polaromonas sp. | reverse complement strand
ACCACGAGTTCTTTGACATGATGCGAAGGGGCGGTTAGCCCCACGGTTGCTCACTGCGTGTAGCGCCCTGCCCCAGAAATCACGCTAAGTGCTTGATTTCATGTCATAATAACTGGCTTAGTGGAAAGTGCCCTGGACTGGCCAAGGTGGCTCCCGCAACGAAATAAGGAAAGACCATGAAAGAAGGCATTCACCCCAACTACCGCGAAGTGTGTTTTTTGGATTTGTCCAACAACTTCAAGTTCGTCACACGCTCGTGCGTGAACACCAAGGAAATGGTGAAGATGGACGACGGTCGCGAACTGCCCCTTTACAAGCTCGATACGTCCAGCGAGTCGCATCCTTTCTACACGGGTACACAGAAATCCGTGGACAACATGGGTGGCCGGGTTGAGAAGTTCCGCAATCGTTTTGGCAAAACCACCGCCAAAGAAGCTTCTGTCGAAGCTGCACAGTAATCTGCGAAAACGTTCGCTGATCCAGACAAAGCAGCCTGAACTTCAGGCTGCTTTTTTTTCGGCCCTATCCGGATTAATCTGCAGTTTGCAGCGCCCCAACAAGCGGAAGCGCCCCGGGCGTCACTGACCTCGATATCGACCGTACGCTGTTTTGAACAAGTCTTCACCCGCCATCATCGCCCAGTCGGCTGTCCGCCGGCTACCGCGTCTCGCTTTGCTGCTGTTGGGCCTGGCCTATGTCGTGCCAGGGTTCATAGGGCGAGCCCCATGGAAGACCGAGGACATCGCGGCTTTTGGCGTGATGCGCGAGCTGGCAGCTGACGCCGCCAACTGGCTAGCGCCGCAGCTTCTGGGGCAGACCAACAGCTTTGATGCGCTGGTGCCCTACTGGCTGGGTGCTTTGGCAATCAAAAGTCTGCCTTTTCTCGATCCAGCGCTGGCGGTACGCCTGCCCTTTGGGCTGTTGATGGGCATGAGCTTGCTATGCACGTGGTATGCCATATACGCTCTGGCTCGCAGTCCGCAAGCTCAACCTGTGGCCTTTGCCTTTGGCGGTGAAGCCAGTCCGGTGGACTACGCCAGGGCCATAGCCGATGCGGGCCTTCTGGCATTTATTGCCTGCTTAGGACTGGCACAGCTGTCACATGAGACGACTCCTGCCGTGGCACAGCTGGGCTTTACCGCTCTCGTGTTCTATGCGCTGGCGGTCAGCCCGTACCGCCAGGGCACGCGGATTCTCAGTGCTGCGGCCGCCTTGCTGACAGGGCTGACAGGCCTCGCACTGAGCGGTGCTCCTACGCTGGCCCTGTTGTTCGGTATGGGCGGGGCACTGGTGGAATGGACCCATACCCGCTGGGGCAGCAGGTCGGCTGCTGGAGAAACTGAGACTTCAGCCAACCGCCACGCCAGGCGCTGGGGGGCAATAGTAGTCGCCAGCACCCTAGCGGTTTGTGTACTAGCCTACCTGCTTGATTTGTGGCGCTGGCGAATCGACCTGCCCGGTACAGACGGGCAGCCGGCCGATATCGGCTGGCGCAAGCTCGGTCGCCTGCTGATCTGGTTTACCTGGCCCGCATGGCCGCTGGCACTCTGGACGCTGTGGCGGTGGCGCCAGCAACTGGCAAGCCGCCATGTCTCCCTGCCCTTGTGGTTTGCGAGCATGTCGGTCGCTGCAACGCTCACTACAGCCGGGTCTGATCGAAGTCTTTTGCTGAGCCTGCCCGCCCTGGCGGCCCTGGCGGCGTTCGCCCTTCCTACTTTTAAACGCAGTATGGCGTCGCTCATCGACTGGTTTACCTTATTGTTTTTCACGGGCTGTGGCATCGTGATCTGGGTGGTCTGGATCGCCATGCAGACCGGCGTACCGCGTCAACCGGCCGCCAACGTTGCCAAATTGGCGCCCGGATTTGAACCCAGCTTTTCGTGGCTGGCCTTTCTGGCTGCTGCCGCGGCAACGCTGGCCTGGGCCTGGCTGGTGAAATGGCGGACCGGCGCACACCAACCGGCAATCTGGAAGTCGCTGGTTCTCCCGGCGGGCGGCACGACCTTGTGCTGGCTCCTTTTGATGACGCTTTGGCTGCCACTGCTTGACTACGCACGCAGCTACGAGCCCTTGTCCCGAAAAATTGCAGCGCTGGTTGATCCTTCGCGCTGCACGGAAGTCTATGGAATAAAAAGCGCGTTGGTGGCGGCCTTTCAATACCATGGCCGTCTCACTCTGCGCCCGGCCACCGCACGGGCGATTTGCCCCTACCTGATTGTTGACGCGACTGCCCAATCCACTTTAGGCAGTACGGTCAATCTGGCTGACTGGGCTGTTCAAGCCACCGTGAACAGGCCGACTGACCGAAGCGAAGTCGTCGTGGTCTATCAACGCGTCAATGCCGGCAACCAGCCGCTGCGGTAAAGCCAGCTTCAGCCGGACAAGCCACACATTCCTGCAGCACGCCGTGAGCGAACTCAGAGTCATCAGCCAGCATGCGGGAAGCGTGCTGGTCGGTCAATTGGCTGTGATGGCCTTTGGTGTGGCCGATACGGTGATTGCCGGCCGTTACAGCGACTCCGCCCTGGCAGCGCTGTCGGTGGGCTCAGCGCTCTACATCAGCGTTTACGTGGGTCTGATTGGCGTGGTGCAGGCATTGCTTCCCATCTGGGCAGAAATGGTGGGTGCCAGAAAGCACCAGGCGGTGGGGTGCTCGCTGCGACAAAGTCTCTATTTGTGCGGCGTCTTGACTGCGCTGGGCATGGCCGCCTTGCTCATGCCCGGTCCCCTGCTGGCTTGGGCGCAGGTACCGGAAGGTTTGCGCGGTGAGGTACAGCAGTATCTGACGGTGCTGGCCTTTGCTTTTGCGCCGTCTTTGCTGTTCCGCGTGTACAGCACATTTACCCAGTCACTGGGGCGGCCACTGCTGGTGACATGGCTTCAGATTGCTGCCTTGCTGATCAAGATTCCGTTGTCGGTTTGGCTGGTTGCAGGAGGCGCCGACGTGCAACCCATGGGAGCGGTCGGCTGCGCCTGGGCCACGCTGATTGTCAACTACCTGCTGCTGGGGTGGGCCATCGTGATGTTGCGCACGCAAGTGCTCTATCAGCCGTTTCAGATCTGGCAGCCGATGGAGCGACCAGACTGGCGCCAGATCGGCAGTTTTGCGCGTCTGGGTATTCCGGGCGGTTTGGCCTATTTGGTTGAAGTCACTTCCTTCACCCTGATGGCTTTGTTTATCGCGCGATTGGGCACACTGGCTTCGGCCAGCCATCAGATTGCAGCCAGTGTGGCTGCAACGCTGTACATGCTGCCGCTCTCGATGGCCATCGCCTCTAGCGCCCGCGTGTCGTTTTGGCTGGGAGCCAACCGGCCAGACCATGCCAAGCGCGTCATTTTATTGGCTTTAAAGCTGACAGTGCTCTTAGCTATGAGCTTCGCAGCTATTATTTCAATAGCAGGAAAATATCTGGCCAACTGGTATTCAAACAGTCCCCCAATCATTTCACTGGCCTCGTCCCTGCTCGTGTGGGTGGCCATGTATCACCTTGCAGATGCCATTCAGGCAGTCAGCGCATTCCTGCTGCGCTGTTATCGCATCACCATCGCACCGCTTGCCCTCTATGGCGTACTGCTGTGGGGCTTAGGGCTGTATGGCGGTTACCGGCTCACTTACGAAGGACTGGCGGGCATGACGGCGACGCGATCAGCCTCCAGTTTTTGGGCGGCCAGCACGATGGCGATCAGCCTGGTTGCGGTGTGCCTTTTGGGTCTGTTGTTCTATGTCGTGCGCAACACCGACAGCGCACATCCCACAAAAAATCAGGCGGGCTGAACCTGGCGGATGCGCGATGCCGGAAAGACGATGCAAAAACGCGAGCCTTTGCCGAGCTGGCTGTCAATATGCAACTCTGCCCCGTGGCGCTGCACAACATGCTTGACGATCGCCAAACCGAGGCCGGTCCCACCCGTATCCCGGGAGCGGCTGCGGTCGACCCGATAAAACCGCTCGGTCAGGCGAGGCAGATGCTCAGGTGCAATGCCTGGCCCACTGTCTCGGACGCAAAATTCACCGCGCCCGTCCTTCAGAACTTGCCAGCTTACGGTGACATGTCCTGAATCCGGGGTGTAGCGCACGGCATTGCTCACCAGATTGGACATGGCGCTATACAGTTCTGTCTGAACACCTGCCAGCTCACATACCGGGCCCTGTTCAAAATCAATGTGCTGCTCCCGCATGCCCAGCAAGGATGACAATGCCCGCGCTTCCTGTTCACACTGCGCCAGCAAGGCGCTGGTGGTAGTCCATTCTTGTGAACCTGGTATGGGACTGCCTTCCAGACGGGAGAGTGTCAACAAATCACTGACCAGTGTCTGCATCCGCTGCGACTGCTGGGCCATAAGCGCCAGATAACGATCCCTTTCAGTTTCCTGAAGCGTCAGCGTTTGCAGCGTTTCTATGAATCCGGCCAAAACTGTCAACGGCGTACGAATTTCATGCGATACATTGGCGACAAAGTCCCGGCGCATGGCGTCTGCCAACTCAAGCGCCGTGATGTCCCGCGACAGCAATAGCTTTCGGTTATTGCCGTAGGCATGCAAATGCACCGACAATTTCAAAGGCCGTGCGGGCGTGCTGGCACTGCCCGGAATCACCACATCGTGCGAAAAATCGCCCACCGCCATGTAGGCTTTAAAAGCCGGCTCCCGAACGAGATTGGCGATATGCTGCATCACGTCGCGCTGGCCATCAAAGCCAAAATGCTGCGTCGCCGTCTGGTTGCACCACTCGATTCGCCCTTGTGAATCGAGCAGCACCACGCCACTCGGCGAAGCCTGTATGGCTGCCAGGAACTCATCTAGCCTGGCTTGGCTTTCCTGGTACCGGTAATCACGGCTCTTTAAAAGCCTGCGGATACGTTCAGCAGCTTCGCCCCAGACACCGGGAATGCTTGGCAACCGAACGCTCATCATGGAGGGGTCTTCGGCGTTTTGCTCCATCCGCAGCCACATAAGTAGACGGTTCACATAAACGCTATCGAAGCTCAGCCAGATCAATGCGCCGGCAAGAAGGCCAGCAGCCAAGCCACGGTCCGCCGCAGCAATCAGGCCAAGCCCACCACCAACCGCCATGCAGGCGACAAAAACCAACCAACGGTTGATCATGTCCCCGACGTGGCAGGAGCGCCCCCAGCTGTGGCAGCGGTAGCGGGCAGCGCCGTCAGACGGTAGCCTGCTCCGCGAACCGTTTCAACCATCACACCGGCTGGGCCGAGCGCTTCGCGCAGGCGTTTGACGTGAACATCGACCGTGCGCTCTTCAATGAACACATGGTCCCCCCACACTCTGTCGAGCAGCGCGCTGCGGCTGTGTACGCGCTCAGCGTGCTTCATGAAGTAATGCAACAGTTTGAACTCGGTCGGGCCCAGCTTGAGTTCCTGCATCTGATGGGAGATGCGGTGGGTGGCAGCATCCAGCACCAATTCCCCAACCGTCACACTGTCACTGACCGACTCAGGCGCGCGACGTCTCAGCACCGCACGAATACGGGCCAACAACTCCTGTGTCGAAAATGGCTTGGTGATGTAATCGTCAGCCCCGGCATCCAGACCCGCAATCTTGTCTGGCTCGTCGCCCCGCGCAGTCAACATCAGAATGGGAATACCTTTGGTACGCGGCTGCTTGCGCCAGTGGCGAGCCAAGGCTAGGCCGCTCTGTCCGGGCAACATCCAGTCCAGCAAAATGACATCAGGCAACACCGCATCCAACTCGCGCTGCGCCGCCATACTGTCCTGGGCCAACACAGCAACAAATCCTCCGTGCTGCAGATTCACCGCAATCAGCTCTGCTATCGCAGGCTCGTCTTCAACAATCAAAACGCGTGGTTGATGTTTCATGGGCTAGCGTCGTCGATTCGGACTACTTGATCGCCGACTCAATTTGCTCCATGGAGGTGTGCCTGACGTCGGCACCCTTGACGATGTAGATGATGAACTCAGCGATATTCTTGGCGTGATCACCCACCCGCTCAATTGCCTTGGCCACAAACAGCAAATCCAGGCTGGCTGAAATGGTGCGGGGGTCTTCCATCATGTAGGTGATGAGCTTGCGGACAAAACCATCGAACTCCTGGTCAATCTGGTCGTCCTCTTTGAGGATAGAGACCGCCACGGTGGTGTCCAGCCGGGCAAACGCATCCAGCGCCTTACGCAACAAACCGGACGCCAATTCAGCCGCCACACGCAAGTCTGAAGAGGGCAATGCCCGCGCTGAACCGCTTTCAATGATGGACTTGACCATGCGCGCAATTTTTTCTGCCTCGTCACCCGCGCGCTCAAGATTGGCCGTGGTTTTTGAAATGGCAATCAGCAGGCGGAGATCGCGCGCAGTGGGCTGGCGACGCGCAATGATGGAGGACAACTCCCGGTCAATGTCGATTTCCATGGCATTGACACGCGCTTCTGCGTCAATGACCTGGTTGGCACTCTCGGCACTGAACTGCGACAGAGCGTAGATTGCCGTCCGGATTTGGGACTCGACCAAGCCTCCGAGCTCCATCACGCGTGAAGACACACCATTGAGTTCGCTGTCAAACTGGGCAGACAAGTGTTTATCGGGCATCGCTTACTTTCAGGTCGATCGAAATTACAGTGAATTGCGGCATCCACACCATCATTTTTTAGCCAAAACGTCCGGTGATGTAGTCTTCGGTTTCTTTCCGCTTGGGTTTGAAGAACAAGTCTTCGGTCACACCAAACTCCACCAAGTCTCCAAGATACATGTAGGCCGTGTAATCACTGCAACGGGCAGCCTGCTGCATGTTGTGGGTGACGATCACAACCGTGTAGTCGTCCTTGAGCTCGGTGATTAATTCTTCCACTTTAGCGGTGGAAATTGGGTCTAGTGCAGAGCACGGCTCATCGAGCAGCAGGACTTCTGGCTTGATGGCGATGCCACGCGCAATACACAAACGCTGCTGCTGGCCACCCGACAAACTCGATCCATTCTGGGAGAGTTTGTCTTTCACCTCGGTCCAGAGCGCAGCTTTGCGCAGAGCCCATTCCACTCGCTCATCCATGTCCGAGTTACTGAGATTTTCAAACAGCTTCACACCAAAGGAAATATTGTCATAAATCGACATCGGAAATGGCGTCGGCTTTTGAAAAACCATGCCGACCTTGGACCGAATCAGTGCCACGTCCCGTTTTGAAGTGAGCAGATTCTCCCCTTCAAAAATGATTTCACCCTCCGCACGCTGCTCTGGATAAAGTTCGTACATGCGGTTGAAAATGCGCAGCAAGGTCGACTTTCCACAGCCCGAAGGGCCAATGAAAGCAGTGACCTTTTTCTCTGGAATTTCCAGATTGATCCCTTTCAAGGCATGAAATTTTCCGTAATAAAAATCAAGATTCTTGACGGAAATTTTGGGTTTGTGATGAATTGCAGCGGCATCCATGGGTAGTCTTGACTGTTTTAGCAGCTTTTCAATGTTCAGATTTTGTTGCGTGTCAGCACACGGGCAAGAATATTGAGCCCGAGCACGGCAACGGTAATCAGGAAGACACCAGCCCAGGCAAGCTTTTGCCAGTTCTCGTAAGGACTCATCGCAAACTTGAAAATAGTCACGGGCAGGCTGGCCATGGGCTGGCTTAAATCAGACGTCCAGAACTGATTATTCAGTGCGGTGAACAACAGCGGAGCGGTTTCACCCGCAATACGGGCAACTGCCAGCAGTACCCCGGTAACCACGCCAGCCCGTGCGGCCCGCAGGGTGATGCTGGTGATGACTTTCCACTTGGGCGCGCCCAGGGCGTATGCCGCTTCGCGCAAGCCGGCCGGTACCAGCTGCAACATGTTCTCGGTGGTCCTGATCACCACCGGGATCACGATCAGTGCCAAGGCAAGTACCCCGGCCCATCCCGAAAAAGACTTGAAATGGGAAACCACCACTGCGTACACGAACAGGCCAATCACGATAGAGGGTGCCGACAAAAGGATGTCATTGACGAACCGGGTAACCGATGCCAGCCAGCCTTTGACGTTGTACTCAGCCAAATAGATGCCAGCCATGATACCGATAGGTGTCCCGACAAACGTCGCCAGAACCACCATCAAGAACGAACCGTAGATTGCGTTGGCGATTCCACCGTCGTCGTTGGGGGCGGGCGTCATTTGGGTGAATGTCGCCAGGGCAATGCCGCCTACGCCGAGCCTAACGGTTTCCCACAAAATCCAGAAAAGCCAAAAGAGGCCAAAAAGCATGGCGCCCAATGACAGGCTGAGGGCGATCTTGTTAACCAGTTTGCGACGCGCAAATTTGACAAGACGCTCATCACGCATGCTTGCACTCACGTTCTGACTCCTTCGTTTTTCTTCAACTGCGCGAGCAGCAGCTTGGAAAGGGACAAGACGACGAAGGTGATGAAAAACAGCACGAGGCCAAGGTAAATCAGTGCAGCCTGATGAAGACCCTCAGCCGCTTCTGCAAATTCGTTAGCGAGCGCAGAGGTAATGCTGTTCGCCGCCTGAAACAGACTTAGGGAATCAAGCTGGTTAAAGTTGCCAATGACAAAGGTCACTGCCATGGTTTCACCGATGGCGCGACCCAATCCCAGCATGATGCCGCCCACCACACCCGCTTTGGTGTAAGGCAGCACCACTTTAAAAACCACTTCCCAGGTGGTGGAGCCCAGGGCGTAGGCAGACTCCTTGAGCAAAACCGGCGTCACGTCAAACACGTCGCGCATCACCGAGGCGATGAAGGGAATAATCATGATCGCCAGGATAATGCCGGCCGACAGAATGCCAATGCCCACAGGCGGCCCTGATACCAACGCTCCCAGATAGGGAACACCTGCAAACACCGCCTGCAAGGGCTGCTGCACGTAGGTTGCCAAGATGGGGCCAAAAACCAGCAGGCCCCACATTCCATAAACAATCGAAGGAACTGCTGCTAACAATTCGATGGCCGTCCCCAAGGGCCTCTTGAGCCAGGCGGGTGACAGCTCAGTCAAAAACAGGGCAATGCCAAAGCTGATCGGCACCGCAATCACCAGGGCAATGAAGGACGTCGCCAGCGTGCCATAAATCATCACCAGCCCGCCGTACTCGTTTTTGACCGGGTCCCAAACACTGCTCGTCAAAAATCCCAACCCATACTTCGTGATAGCGGGCCAGGCCCCAACGACCAGAGACAGCAAAATTCCGAGCAGAAGCGCCAAGGTCAGCCAGGCTGCGGCCTGCGCAGCCCAGCCGAATAAAAGATCCGGTAACGGACTTTTGCGTTTGTTGTTTCCAGAAGGAGGATTGGTCATGCGACGCCTGCCAGACTCAGACCTCTGGTCAAAATCTGCCGGATTGGCTGGTAGTGTTGAGGACACGCAGAAAACTTTTTCAAGTATATGGCGTCGCCAGGCCGGCCAGTCTATTTGAACGCGACGGCTTTACCCGAGGTATCTTTGATATTGGCCCATGCTTTTTCGATGATAGCCTTCACACTCGCTGGCATGGGAACATAGTCCAGGTCGTCGGCAGTCTTGTCGCCGCTTTTGTATGCCCAGTCAAAAAACTTCAGCGATGCAGCAGCCTGAGCTGGCTTGTCCTGCACTTTCTGCATCAAAATGAAGGTTGCACCCGTGATTGGCCAGGAATCTTTGCCAGGCTGCTCAGTGAGAATTTGATAGAAGCTCTTGGACCACTCGGCACCGGCAGCAGCGGCTTTGAAGGCGCTGTCGTCAGGCGATACGAAGCTGCCGGCCGCGTTTTT
>JANMBW010000039.1:0-2672 GCA_031360565.1 Polaromonas sp. | reverse complement strand
ACCGCAGTGGTGGCAACGCAGGGTGCGGTCGATCTTGTGAAAAACGCGGTAGGCGCTGCAGTGCGGGCATTGACTTTTCCAGCCGCAGTCATGGCAGGCCAGCACCGGGGCATAACCACGCCGGTTCAGAAAAATCAGCGATTGCTCGCCGCGTGCAATCCGATCTGAAATGGCGCTGACCAGCGGCGGCGCGATCACGCACTGTTTGGGCTGGAGGTTCATGTCAATCCTCCTCACCCGCGGCAGGCCGCCGCGCTGGCTCACCGCTGGATCAGCCCCAGGCTCGGCGCCAATCCGCAGCGCCATGGTCAGCAACTGGTATTTGCCGGTGAGGGTGGCCTGCCAGCTCTCCAGCGACGGGGTGGCCGACCCCAGCATGACCCGGCAGGTCTTCATGGGGGCCGAGGCCGAGCTTTCCAGCCGGGCCCGGTACACCGCCAGATCGCGGGCAGAGTAGCGGGCGCCTTCCTGCTGCTTGTAGCTCGGGTCGTGCTCTTCGTCGACCACAATCAGCCGCAGCTGCGGCAGCGACGCCAGCACCGCCATCCGCGTGCCCAGGACCAGCCTGGCGTGACCGGCGTGCGCGGCGATCCAGCTTTTGAGCCGTTGCGCCGGCGTGAGGCCGCTGTGCAGCGACACCACGCGTTCCCTGCCCAGGTGCGCAAAGCGCGCTTCGAATCGGGCCTGCAGCTGCGGCGTCAGGTTGATCTCGGGCACCATCACCATCACCTGCGCGGTCGGGTCCTGCGCCAACAGCCGGGCCGCGGCCTGCAAGTAGACCTCGGTTTTGCCGCTGCCGGTTGCCCCAAACAGCAGTGCAGGCCGCGTATCGGCATCAAATTCGACCAGAGCCAGCGTCTGTTGGTCGCTAAGCGCTATGGATTCAGGAGCAACCGACAGGTCGCTCGAATCGCTCACAGACCGTTTCAGCCGGCGCGCCAGCTGCACACCCGTCATCTCCCTGAGTTGCGGCGGCAGCGCTGCCAGCGCCACTTCGCCCATGGAGCGCTGGTAGTAGCTGGCGGTAAAACTGACCAGTTGTCGCCAGGTCTCAGACAGCGGTGCCAGGCCATCGAGCACGCCGCCCACCTGGCGGGTCTGCGTTTCCAGTAAACCGCCACTGTCGGATCGACGCTGCCAGACCACCCCCAGAACCTCGCGTTTGCCCAAAGGAACCCGCACCAGGGTGCCCGGGTGTAGTGCCGACTCACTGCTGTAGGTCAGGGGGCCCGCCACGGCGCTGTGGGCGGGCGTGGCCACCACCACATCGAGCCAGCAGCTCATGGAGACCATGCAGTTAGCGGCACTTCTTCAAATTCACATACAAAGAAGAGGCTAAGTGCTTGATTTGATGGGTCTTTACGGATCTTCACGATTTCTGTGGATAACTTTGTTGATAGATTGTCCCTGCTGTCTCCAGAGCCTTGAAAATCAAGGCTTTGATTAAATTGCCCGGAAAAAAAGCAATTTGAAGAAGCTATATGAATCAAGGACTTAGAGCCGCTATGGCTTTGATAGCGTGTGCTGGATAACAAAGGATGTCTTGCCGCAACGCAACACAAATTTTGTGCATAAGTCAACCACTGCGACGCCCCTTTTTGTGTTATCGGTACTTGCCATCTCGCCTAGCGCTGCCCAGCTGCTGGATGGCGCGTCGGCCGGCTAAGCGACGCCCTGCCGCATTTTTCGGGAATGGGCATGCACCGCACGGACCAGCACCGCTACGCTTTCTGGCGGCGTGTGTTGGCTGATGCCATGGCCAAGATTGAAAATATGCGTCGGTCCGGGCTGGCTGGTGTCGGTATGCGGCGCGCCGAAGCTGTTGAGCACATGCAGCGCTTCGGCTTCAATCTGGGCGGGATCGGCGAACAGCACATTGGGGTCGAGATTGCCTTGCAGCGCCTTGGGGTGCGGTCCGTGCTCACCAACCCGGGCCCGCGCCTGACCCAGGTTGACGGTCCAGTCCAGCCCCAGTACCTCGCAGTCGAGCCGGCCCATGGCTTCCAGCCAGAGGCCGCCGCCTTTGGTGAACACCAGTCGCGGAATCGTCACGCCCTCGTGCTCGCGTTTGAGTTGCGCCAGCACGCGCCGGGTGTACACCAGGCTGAATTCATGAAAAGCCGCATCCGACAGCACGCCGCCCCAGCTGTCAAAAACCATCACCGCCTGGGCGCCGGCCTCGATTTGGCTGTTCAGGTACAGCGCCACCGCGTCAGCGTTGATGGCCAGCATTTTGTGCAGCAGGTCAGGGCGTTGGTAGAGCATGGTCTTGACCAGCCGGTAATCGTCCGATCCTGCCCCTTCCACCATGTAGCAGGCCAGTGTCCAGGGGCTGCCGGAAAAGCCGATCAGCGGCACCCGGCCATTGAGCGCCTTGCGAATCGAGGTGACCGCGTCAAACACATAGCGCAGCTTGGCCATGTCGGGCACCGCGAGCTTGGCTACCGCCGCCTCGTCGCGTACCGGGTGGGCAAACTTGGGACCTTCCCCCAGTGCAAACGACAGGCCCAGCCCCATCGCGTCGGGGACGGTGAGGATGTCGCTGAACAGGATGGCGGCATCCAGCGGATAACGCTCCAGCGGCTGCAGCGTGACTTCGGTTGCAAAGTCGGTGTTGGTGGCCAGGCCCATGAAGCTGCCGGCCTGGGCCCGCGTGGCCCGGTATTCAGGCA
>JANMBW010000023.1:0-2377 GCA_031360565.1 Polaromonas sp. | reverse complement strand
CGGTGCTGGACGCCGCGATGCTTTTGACTTCGCCACCGACCGTGGCGACGGCGCGGCGTGCTGTGTTGACCCGCGGTGAATCCATCTGGCCAGCACCCGCCGGGCGGTCACCCACCAGCTTGAACTCGACCTTGATCACGTCTTTTTTGTCCCAGCGCTTGTTTTCTTCGTCAGCCGCCTCACGGGCCAGTACCATGATGCGGTCTTCCAGTTTCTTGAGCTCGGCGGCGCTGTTGGAACGCATGTCCAGCCCCAGTTCAGCCTCGGCCGCAATCGCGTTGACCGAGGTGCCACCCTTCAGCGTACCCACGGTAAATGTGGTTTTAGGCTCATCTGTGGTCCGCACCTCGCTGATCTTGGCAATCGCGCGGCCCAGTGCATGGGTGGCGGAAGGCAGGCCAAAGGCTGAAAAACTATGCCCACCGGGGCCGGTATAAATGATGCGGAAGCGGCGGCTGCCGGTGGCCTGGTTCACAATGCGGCCAATGTCCAGGCCATCGAGTGAAATGAAGCCGTCAATCCCCTTGTTATCGCGAAAAAGCGCCTTGACGCCGCGCAGGTCACCCAACTCTTCTTCCCCCACCGTGCCGACAAACATGATGTCGCCGACGGTTTTCAGGCCGGTCTGATTGAGCGCGCGCATGACGCTGAGCAGCGACGCGAGGCCACGTCCGTCGTCATAGATGCCAGGCGCTTCATACCGGTTTCCCTTGATCTTGACCTTTACATCGGTACCTTCAGGAAACACGGTGTCCAGGTGGGCAGACAGCACCAGCACCGGGCCGTTACCGCTGCCCTTGCGCACCGCAATCACGTTGCCTTCGGCGTCGATGCGCGCATCAACCAGACCCAGCGCCTTCAGCCGCTTCTGGTATTCCTGGGCGCGCACCGCTTCCTTGAACGGCGGCGCAGGGATCTCGGTCAGCTCAATCTGGTCCTTCAGGGTACGCTCGTCATCGGCCTTGAGAAATTCCACCGCCTGTTTGACACCCGCGTACCCCGTCAGTTTGACAAACGCGACTTCAGTGGCCGGGCTGATGGGCGGCAGGGCCGCCTGCGACCAGACTGCGCTAACCGCCAGCGAAAGCGCTGCGGCAGTAAAAAGCGTCGTAGCATTGAATCTCCTTGTGGTTTACCCAAAGTTGGCCGGGAACACTTTGACCAACTCGTAAAACGACCCCCTCCGCTGCCGTAGCGCTTTAGCCTGATATCGGCGCTAATTGGCGCGACTATTTCAATTTCTGGTCTTCAGCCTTGGCCTCAGCCATAGCTTCGGGCTCAATCTCCTCAGCGTACCGATTCAGACGTATAAACACGCCCCAACCCGCCAGCAGCGCACCCGCGGCCACCAGGATGCTGGCCGAATACATGAGCTGTACCGCATCTTCATGCGCCGCCCGGAAGGTCGCGACCAATCCCTCGATGGCAATCGCGACCACGACGACCACCAGAAACCGCGACAGAAAACGGCGTACCCGGGTCGGACCGCTGATGTGGGCATCGCGTATCACTTCTTCTTCAGCGATGGTTTGTGCAATCTGGAGCGCCACGACTGCCGCCGCCAGCAGCCCGATTGCTTCGATGATCTGCTGCGCTGCGTCACGGTCCCAGCCGTCCGCGAAGGCCAGCCATGCCAGCTTGCCGGCGATGATGATGAGCATCAGCGCAGCGCAAGCGAATAGCGCCGCCATGCAGGCGTGAATGACCGAGAAGGCGAGCAGCAGGAGTTTCATGACGCCATCTTGACACAGGTATCGCGGCCGGCACCAGAGGGCGTAACCTCAGCGTGACACACCCAGCAAGCGGTCAAGCAGCTCCGGCTGATCGCGTAAGGCCTGGGCTGGGCCTGAATGCACCACCGTGCCACGGTCCAGCACCACGGCCGTGTCTGAAATCGCCAGAATCGCCTGCGGATGCTGCTCCACGATGATCGCCGACAGACCCTCCTCTCGGGTGATTCGGCGTATGGCCTTGAGCAGCTCTTCGACAATGATGGGCGCCAGACCCTCCAGCGGTTCGTCGAGTAGCAGCAATTTGGGATTAAGCACCAAGGCGCGTCCAACCGCCAGCATTTGCTGTTCGCCGCCAGACAGTTGGGTACCCAAATTAGTCTTGCGCTCAGCCAGCCGCGGAAACATGGCGTAGACCCGCTCTGACGTCCAGGCACCGGGACGGGCCACTGCGCTCAGGTTTTCATCGACTGTCAACGATTTAAAGATGTTGCGCTCCTGCGGTACCCAGCCAATGCCTGCCGCGGCGCGCTCGTGCGAAGGCAACTTGTGAAGCGACACCCGCGACGGCCCCGCCCCCAGCGAGATGCTGCCGGCGTGCTGACGCGTGGCTCCAGCCAGCGTGTTGATCAAGGTGGTTTTTCCGG
>JANMBW010000022.1:0-4989 GCA_031360565.1 Polaromonas sp. | reverse complement strand
TGTGGCACACCGCACAGGGCGGACATGTGGGTTTTCCGTCGGCGCCGTTTCCGGGTTATGTTCGTGCCATGCCCGAGGCCGTCACCGGTTTTCTGGCAACCTGCCTTTGACCCGAGCGTAAACCCCAGATGGATGACCTCGTCAAGGCGGCATTGCTCAAGTGGCCCAACGTACCCGACTGCTACGGCTGGCTGGGCCTGAGTGCGCGGGGCGACTGGTATATGCGCGATGAGCGGGCGCAGGCAGCAGGGGCTTTTTGCGCGCCGTCCAGCGAACCTGGCCGACAGGCTGCCAGCAAGGGTTCGCTGTTAAAGCATGAAAAACTGATTGAATTCATCCAGCGCAATTACGCCAGCACCGCGCAGGGCGAGTGGTTTTTTCAAAATGGGCCACAGCGTGTGTATGTTGAGCTGGAGGCCACGCCCTGGATCTGGCGCGTCGGCACTGCGCCGTTTTTTCCGGTGACCGCTCATACGGGAATTGCAGCTCGGGTCCAGCGCTGCGGGGTGGACGAATATGGTCGCTTGTACCTGGAGACCGATGCGGGTTTCGGTCTCGTGCATACGCTGGACATGCTGCAGGCCGCTGAAGCCGTCGAGCAGGGGCTTTGGGTGCCGCAGGACCTGTTGGCCCGAAATTTACCGACCCAGTTCGGCTATGTGCGCAGCCCCCAGGCGCTGCAAAAGTAGTAGCAAATAACGTTGAATAGACGCTGCTTAGAGTCTGTTTTTATTCATTAGACGAAATAAAAAGCCGGTCTGAGACCGGCTTTTCTTGCGCCAAACTTTTTACTTGGCCAAGTCGGGCAAGCCTCTTATTTTGCGGCGTTCACCATGTATTCAACCGCCAGGCGAATGTCGGCATCCGAGGCTGCGGAGCCGCCCTTGGGGGGCATGGCGCCTTTGCCCTTGATCACGCTGGCAGTCAGCATGTCGAGGCCGGTGCTGATGCGTGGTGCCCAGGCGGCCTTGTCGCCAAATTTGGGCGAATTGGCGACACCGGCAGCGTGGCAGGCGACGCACGCCTGCTTGTACAAGGCTTCACCCGCGCCATTGGCTGCAACCTTGACGGCAGCGGCTGGTGCGGGTGCAGCGGCTACAGGGGCAGCAGCTACCGCTGCAACGGCCGCCGCAGCTGGCGCTGGCGCGGCGGGTGCTTCGGCAACAGCGGCCGCTCCTGCGGCGGGCGCTGCGGGTTCTGCAAATTTACCGCCCGCCGCAGCGGTCAGGTACACCACAGCGCGACCGATTTCTACATCCTCGTAGTCGCCGCCGCCCTGGGCACCCATGGCGCCCTTGCCCTTGAGCGACGAGTTCCACAGCGCTTCAAAACCAGTCTTCAGGCGAGGAGCCCAGGCGGCAACATCGCCAAACTTGGGTGCACCGGCGGCGCCTGCTGCGTGGCAAGCCACACACTGCGCCTTGTAAACCTCTTCACCCGACTTGAGCACGCGGTTGGCATCGCGAATTTCAACCGAACCGACCTTCTGGATCCGCTGGGCGACAGCTTTCTCGCTGTTGTCTGCGCCGGCTGCAGGTTTGTTGGCCGAACCAACGTAGTACACCAGTCCGATGATGGCGAAAATCGGAACAACAAATGAAAAAAAGACCGCCGCCAGCAATTGCTTGGGGGTCTTGATCGGGCCGGTATGGGCTTCTTCGTGGGCCGTGGTGTGATCGTTTGCGCTCATGCCGTCCTCAAAAAACAAAAATCGTGGGCTGGTGAGAAGCCGTGGTCGCTGCTCTGGGATGCCAATCAGGGGCATCAAATTCCTTGGCGATTATAGCTGTGGGATGACTAACGCCGGGTTCGGTTAAGCACTCCAGCTGATGTGCGAAAATCCCTGACGACAACAAAGCACGGCAATGCGGCTGTAGCTCAGTGGATAGAGTATTGGCCTCCGAAGCCAAGGGTCGTGGGTTCGATCCCCGCCAGCCGCACCAGACCTGCTTAACCGCCCGGAATGATCCCCGGGGGGAGGCCGAGGCAGTGGTCTGCCACCTCGCATGGCCGAGCGAGCCAGACCCGGTCTTTATGTGGGTGCTTCAAGCAGTGCTCCAGTGCCAGGCGCAAATTGCGAAGTCTGAATGGCTGCCCAAAGATATTGGGATGCACCGATACATTCATCACCAGCGGGTGGGCGACGCATTGCTCGATCATCTCGTCAAACTGGTCAACAATCATGTCGCAAAATTCCCGACCGTCCTGTTTGCGGTGGGTGATCACCTGCGAATCGTTGAGTTCAATCGGATAGGGCACCGAGAGAATCGGGCCGCTGCGGGTACGCAACCAGACCGGCTGATCGTCCATAGGCCAGTCCATCAAATACTTGAAACCGGCTTCCTTGAGCAGGTCCGGGGTGTGTGAGGTTTCGTAGGCGCCTGGGCCCATCCATCCGGTTGGAGCCTTGCCCTCGTGCTTGACGAATGTCGCCACCACTTCACCGATGATGCGCTCTTCATCGGCCTCCCACAGCCCGCGCAGATTTTCGGCGTTGGTGCGCCCGTGAGCCACCCGCTCGTCGCCACGCTTGCGGATGGCATCCATCACCTGCGGCGCGTACTCGTACAGCAGGCTGTTGACGTTGTGTGCTGCAGGCAATTGCAGCGAATCAAATAAATCAAAGAAGCGCCAGATGCCGATGCGGTTTCCGTAATCGCGCCAGGAGTAATTGCGATGGGTCTGGGGTTCGCCGGTTTTTGCGGGGTCGTGCCCCATGCCGGCACCAAAGGCAAAACACTCGATATTGGTGGTGACCACAAAGGCCAGGCGCTTTTGGCCAGGCCAGTGGTAGTCCTTGCGCTCAGGCAGCGGGACGTAGTCGTATCGGTTGTGTTTGGGTAAGAGTGGCCGCATGGGGATGGCAATTATTCGATTTGAACGCCGACGGCTTTGACCGCCTTGACGAGTTTGGCGGTTTCAACGCTCATGTGCGTGGCGAACTCGGCCGGGGTGTTGGTGAGGGGCTCGGCGCCTATGGTGGCATAGACCTGCCGCATTTCGGGGCTGGCGACGGCTTTAGCAAATTCGGCGTTGATCCTGGCGACTAGCGCAGGGGGCATGCCTTTGGGGCCCAGAATGCCGCTGTACAGGACGTACTCGAAGCCGGGCAAGCCGCTTTCGGCAATCGTTGGAACCTCCGGTGCTGCGCTAACGCGCTTGCTGGTGGAAACGCCCAGTGCGATCAGCTTGCCTCCACGCACCTGGGCCAAGGCTGGCGGCATGGTGGAAAAGTTGTAGGCCACATCGCCTGCCAGGACCGCCTGCGTCGCGGCGGCGCTGCCCTTGTAGGGAACGTGAATCGGCTCAATGCCGAGCAATCCGTTCAGGGCTTCGGTGGTGAGATGAGGAATCGTGCCATTGCCCGATGACGCATAGGCGAGCGTTCCTTTTTTGGCTTTCGCGACCTTGACAAACTCTGCCAGCGTCTTGACCTGCAGCGACGGATGGACAACCAGCATCAAAGGGGTAGAGGCGACCAGGGTGATAGGGGTGAAGTCTTTGAGCGAGTCGTAAGGCAGTTTTTTGTACAGACCGACGTTCACCGCGTGGGTTGACATGTCCTGCAACCACAGCGTGTAGCCGTCGGGTGCTGCTTTGGTAATGAACTCCCCGGCGATGAGGGTGCCCGCGCCCGCCTTGTTCTCAACCAGCACCGGCTGGCCGAGCTGGGTCGTCAACTTGCTGGCGAGCGCACGCGCCAGCACGTCGGAAATTCCACCGGGCGTGAAGCCTACGACCAGCGTGATGGGCCGTTTGGGGTAGTCGATATCCTGGGCATGCGAAGGACTCGCAAAAGGCATCAGTCCAGTTGACAGCATGGCCAAAACCATCAGCCTGCGCTTGAATCCGCCGGTGGCCGGCTGATTGTCTGAACGGGAGCTCGTAGCGAAATAAGTGGCAAAAGACATAGGAATCCTGTCGACAAATTGGATTGATAGAGGGGCGGTGATGGAGGACGAAAACGCTTAACCCATCAAAGGAAATGCGTGACTTAACAGCATAAATTCAAAAGCATAAACTGTTCCAATTTGAAGGTTTGAACCAGTCAGGTGGCCGCCTGCTGCTTGTAAATATCAAGAATTTCGGCTCCCGTGCAGACCATGACGTCATCATGCGAAAGGATGTGGTCATACAGCGCCTCGAGGTAGCGAATGCGATGCGGCACGCCGGTGAGGTAGGGATGAATCGAGATGGCCATGACCCGTGGAATCGTGGCGCCTTCTTTGTAGAGCTGGTCAAACTGGTCACGGCCCCGGCGCAGCAGTTCGTCGGAGGCATGTTGCTGAACCGCAGAGATAACCACGTCATTAACTTCAACCGTGTACGGTACCGATACCATCGGGCCGTGGCGGGTCTTGATGGGAACTGGCTGGTCGTCCAGCACCCAGTCGGCGACGTATTCAATGCCGGCTTGCGCCAGCAAATCAATCGTGTCTTCGGTCTCGGTGAGACCTGGGCTTTCCCAGCCGCGCGGGGGGCTGCCGGTCAAGGCCGTGATCGCGTCCATGGTCTGCCGGATAGCAGTGGCCTGGTCTTCAACCCGATGCATGGGCTTTTGCACGAAACCGTGGCCCATGAATTCCCATCCGGCCTGATGCGCGGCTTGGCAGGCTTCTGGGTATTCGGTACACGCCGTGCCATTGACGGCAAAGGTAGCCCGTATGCCGCGCTGCTTGAGCACTTCCAGAAAGCGCCAGAAACCTACCCGCATGCCGTACTCATGCCAGCACCAGTTGGCAAGGTCCGGCAACAGCGGCTGCCCAATGGGCGGAGACAGCACCGTGCGTGGCATGGCGGTTTCAGGCAGCCAGTTCTCCACGTTGACGATGGTCCATACCGCTACCTTTGCCTTATTCGGAAGTCTGAAGGGTGGGCGGCTGACGATGGGCTGGTACGGAACCCGGTCGCGTGCAGTCCAGACTTTTTGGGGATCACTCATGGTGGAACGACTTTCTTAACGGGTGAACGGGTTAAAGACTGGCTGCG
>JANMBW010000019.1:0-3561 GCA_031360565.1 Polaromonas sp. | reverse complement strand
CGGCGGCTGCTTCGCGTGATTGCCAAAGGCGAGACGATTACGCAGGATATTTCTACGCTTGAAAACCCTGCGATTTTGGATCAGCTGTCGGAAAATCTGTAGACCGGCGGTTCCAGGGCGAACGGGTTGAAAGCCCGAGCCCAATAAAAAAGCCCGTCAGAAGACGGGCTTTTTTTTAACCAACAACCGGTGGTGTCGGAATAGGACGGCTCAAGCCTTACTTCTGACCCAAAATCCAGGTCACCAGCTTTTTGGAGTCGTCCGGGTTGACTTGCGCATTGGCGGGCATGGGCACCGGGCCCCACACGCCGGAGCCGCCTTTAACCACTTTGACGGACAGCTTGTCCACCGCGTCGGCTTGGCCCGCATATTTGGCAGCGATGTCTTTATACGATGGACCCACCAGCTTTTTATCAACCGCGTGGCAGGCCATGCAATTTTTGGCGGTGGCCAACTGCAAATCGGCCAGCGCGTGAGTGGAGGCGCTGACGCCTGCGCAAAGGGCGGCCAAAGTGACAAGAATACGTTTCATGGTGAGAAGTCCTCTCGGGGGTAATAGATTCAGTTACAGTGCTTCAACGTTATTGTAGTGATCACGGTTGACCTGGACCGCAGGTTTGCGTCCAGGTCCGCACTCTGTACACCCCGTTTTGGCTCGGTGTAACAAGTATCAGTTGGAATGCTGAAGTAGGCAGGAGTTCCGCATGTATCTTTTGTTGTTGGGTATTGCCATGCTGGCCATGAAATACCTGGAGTTTGGTCCGGTCGCCGGCTTGAGCTGGTGGCTGGTGTTGTCGCCTTTTGGTTTGGCCGTCCTGTGGTGGGCCTGGGCTGACAAATCTGGCTACACCAAACGGGTTGAAATTGAAAAAATGGAGCAGCGCAAGAAAGATCGGATCGACAAGCAGCGCGATGCGATGGGTATGTTGCCCAAGCGAAAAAAATAGGCCGCTAACAGCGGACGCCAGCCCCAGGTAAAAAGCCCGTGAAGTGTGTGACTCACGGGCTTTTTCACGTTACAAGTTAAAGAGTTTAATAGTCGTCGAGCACCGCGCCCTTGCTGGCGCTCGACGCATTGAAAGCAAACTTGGCTTGTACGCCACGGGTGTAGCGGGGTTTTGGTGCAACCCAGCCAACCTTGCGCTTGGCCAGCTCGGCATCACTGATATTGAGCTGCAGCAGCAATTGGCGCGCGTCAATCGTGATCGAGTCGCCCTCCTGAATAAAAGCGATGTTGCCACCCGCCGCCGCCTCTGGCGCCACATGGCCGACCACCATGCCCCAGGTGCCACCTGAAAAACGGCCGTCTGTGATCAGACCCACCGACTCGCCCAACCCTGCGCCGACCAGCGCGCCGGTGGGGGCCAGCATTTCGGGCATGCCCGGTCCACCTTTCGGGCCGAGGTAACGCAACACCATCACATCTCCAGGCTTGATTTTTCCATCGAGGATGGCTTTGAGTCCCGACTGTTCGTCGTCAAATACCCGGGCCGGACCGGTCATGACCGGATTTTTCAAGCCGGTGATTTTGGCTACGCAGCCTTCAGGTGACAGGTTGCCTTTGAGGATGGCCAGGTGACCCTGCGCATACATCGGCTTGTCGATAGGGCGAATCACGTCCTGGTCAGCACGTGGAACATCCGGCACGTCCTTGAGCACCTCGGCAATGGTCTGGCCGGTAATCGTCAGGCAGTCGCCATGCAGCAGGCCTGCGGCCAGCAGCGTTTTCATGACCTGCGGAATGCCGCCGGCTTTGTGCAGGTCCACCGCCAGGTATTGCCCTGAAGGCTTCAGGTCACACAGCACCGGCGTTTTGACGCGGACCCGTTCAAAGTCGTCGATCGTCCATTCGACGCCAGCCGCGTGGGCAATGGCCAGAAAGTGCAACACGGCGTTGGTTGAACCGCCGGTAGCCATGATGACCGCCACCGCATTCTCGATGGCTTTTTTGGTCACGATGTCACGCGGTTTGATATCTTTTTTAACCGCTTCGACCAGCACCTTTGCTGACTCCGCTGCAGAGTTCATCTTTTCATCGTGCGGATTGGCCATGGTGCTGGAGTAGGGCAGCGAGATACCCAGCGCTTCGAAGGCACTTGACATGGTGTTGGCGGTGTACATGCCGCCGCAGCTGCCGGAGCCGGGTATCGCGCGGCGCTCGATTTGCAGCAGGTCTTCATCACTCATGCGTCCTGCTGCGTTCTCGCCTACGGCTTCGAACACGCTGACAATGTTCAGGTCCTGGCCCTTGTAGTGGCCCGGCAAAATGGTGCCGCCGTACACATAAATGGAGGGCACGTTGGCGCGCAGCATGCCCATCAGGCCGCCCGGCATGTTCTTGTCGCAGCCGCCAATGACCAGCACGCCGTCCATCCACTGGCCCTGTACGCAGGTCTCGATGCAGTCCGAGATCACCTCGCGGCTGACCAGCGAATACTTCATGCCCTCGGTGCCCATTGCCATGCCGTCCGAAATGGTGGGCGTACCAAATACCTGCGCATTGCCGCCGGCCGCTTCGATTGCAGCAATCGCAGCGTCGGCCAGCTTTTGCAGACCACTGTTGCAGGGCGTGATGGTGCTGTGCCCGTTGGCCACGCCAATCATGGGCTTCTTGAAGTCCTCGGCCTCATAGCCCATGCCGTAATACATCGAGCGGTTGGGCGCACGGGATTTGCCCTCGGTGATATTTTTACTGCGCTTGTTCATGACCAGGGGAAAGGTGTTTTTGGTTTCCATGGGATGCCTCCTGTTTTTCTCGTTGGGATTGTATGGGCTTGACTACCTCTCGGCACCTGCCTGCTGGCTCTGTGCTGACACTGGCCGGTAGATCACCAGAGGTGTCAGGGTAGCACTTCCGTGCAAAATAGGTGCATGCTTATTCACCCTCAAATCAACCCGATTGCGCTCCAGTTGGGGCCTCTCGCCATCCACTGGTATGGCCTGACTTACCTGGCGGCCTTCGGGCTGTTCTTTTTTCTGGCTACCCGGCGACTCAAGCATCAGCCCTATGCCTCAATCACCGGTCCGGGCGCCTGGTCGCAGCGCGTCATTGATGACATCCTGTTTCTGGGTGTGATGGGCGTGGTGATCGGTGGGCGGCTGGGCTACTGCCTGTTCTATAAACCGGGCTACTACGCCAGCCATCCCCTTGAGATTTTTTACGTCTGGCAGGGTGGCATGAGTTTTCATGGCGGCATGCTGGGCGTGCTGGTATCGCAAATCTGGTTTGCCCGCACCCGCCAGCGGCCTTGGCTAGAGGTGATGGACTTTATTGCGCCCTGCGTGCCGACCGGTCTAGCGGCCGGGCGGGTGGGCAACTTCATCAATGGCGAGTTGTGGGGGCGATTCAGCGCGCCCGATTTGCCATGGGGCATGGTGTTCAAAAACAGCGGCTCGCTGTTGCCGCGACATCCTTCGCAGGTGTACCAGTTTTTGCTGGAAGGCTTGCTGCTGTTTGTGCTGCTGTGGCTATACGCCAGAGGCCCGCGCAAGCTTGGTCAGGTTTCCGCTGCCTTTTTATTCGGCTACGGCGTGTTCCGTTTCATCGCCGAGTTTTTCCGC
>JANMBW010000002.1:0-3533 GCA_031360565.1 Polaromonas sp. | reverse complement strand
TTCAACCCGATGCATGGGCTTTTGCACGAAACCGTGGCCCATGAATTCCCATCCGGCCTGATGCGCGGCCTGGCAGGCTTCTGGGTATTCGGTACACGCCGTGCCATTGACGGCAAAGGTAGCCCGTATGCCGCGCTGCTTGAGCACTTCCAGAAAGCGCCAGAAACCTACCCGCATGCCGTACTCATGCCAGCACCAGTTGGCAAGATCCGGCAACAGCGGCTGCCCCATGGGTGGAGACAGCACCGTGCGTGGCATGGCGGTTTCAGGCAGCCAGTTCTCCACGTTGACGATGGTCCATACCGCCACCCGGGCCTTATTGGGGAGTGTGAAGGGCGGTCGGCTGACGATGGGCTGGTACGGAACCCGGTCGCGTGCAGTCCAGACTTTTTGGGGATCACTCATGGTGGAACGACTTTCTTAACGGGTGAACGGGTTAAAGACTGGCTGCGAAAACTGTGCAACACTATTTGGAACAACTGGCGGCAATCCGACTGCTTTATTACCTGAAAGCCATGGTATGGACGTGGCAGGTGCGCTGTCAACGCCAACGCAATTTGTTCCACTATTTGGATAATGACTGATCAATCTACAAGCCAGGCGACCGGCGCGCAAACCGTCATCCGAGCGATTCGTGCACTCAAACTGATCGCCCGGCAAACCTACAGCGGCATGCGGCTGGTCGATCTTGCCCGCGAACTGCAACTGGAGCGCCCGACGGCGCATCGTTTGCTCAAGGCTTTGATAGCGGAGGGCATGCTGATACAGGACACTCTCACCAGGCGTTACACCCTGGGGCCTTTGGTGTTCGAGCTGGGTCTGGCCTCGGCCCATCAATTCAATCTGTGCGATATCTGCGCACCCATCCTGGATGATCTGGCGGAACGTACCGGGGACACGGCATTTTTGTTTGTGCGCAGCGGCAACGATGCCGTTTGCTTGAGCCGGGTCCAGGGCAAAGACCCGATCCAGACGCCCGCCGTGCCCGTGGGCAGCAGGCAGCCGCTGGGCGTGAGTGCTGGCGGGCTGGTCTTGCTGAGCAGCCTGCCGCAAGACGAAGTGACCAAAGTGCTTGCGGCGGTTGGACCTCGCCTCAGCGTGTACGGCAACCTCGACGCCGAGGAGATCCGTGCCCATTGTGAGCGCACGCAATCCGTCGGGTATGCCTTGATTGCCAATCGAGCCGTGCCGGGCGTGAGTGGTTTGGGGCTACCCATCAGGAGTTCAAATGGCATTGCTGTGGCCGCCATCACCGTGGCGGCGACCCAGACGCGCATGACGTCCGCGCGGGTGGCGGCGATCTTGCCATGGCTGCGGCACGCAGCAGGTCAGATTACCCAACTGTTGCGCCAGTAAGAGTTGTTGGACGTGATGGTTGGACAGGGAACCGCTTAAATGGCCAGTTCGCTTGCAGCCAGGGCCAGCGCACCTTCTGGATGGGCAAGCTCCCACAAAATGGTGAAGTGATTCAAGCCGGGTAGTGGAAGCAACTTTCCGGGTTTCCCCGCCGCCGAACGGGCAGCGAAAAACTCTTCAGACTGACGCTGCAGCTCGGGTAGCTCACTTTGACCGTAAGTGATGATCAAAGGTTTTGCGCTGAGCGGGAGATGCATCGGGCTGAGCGCTGTCACATCTTCTGGTGTCAGGCCCAGCTTGTCGTTGAGGTAACTCTGACGCACCGGCTCCAGATCGTAAATGCCGCTGATCGTGAGACCGCCGATCACGCCCGGCTGCTCCATGCACATCGCTGTCAAGTGGCCGCCAGCCGACCAGCCTGACACCACGATACGCTGGGTGTCACCGCCAAAGTCTGTTACGTGATCGGCCAGCCATGAAATGCCATCACGAACTTCTTTGACAATTTCAGCCAGGCTGGCCTCCGGCGCCAGGGTGTAGCCCACCAGGGCGACATGCATGCCACGGGCCACAAGACCACGGGCCAGAAAACTGAAGTTTTCCTTGGCGCGCATTTGCCAGTAACCGCCGTGAATGAACACCACTATTGGCCCGGCCTGGGCGGCAGGAAAATAGTCAATCAGGTTGCGCGCTGCCGGGCCATAGCGCAGGCCGATACGCGCTTGGGGGCTGCGGCGCATTTGTTCACTGAGGCTGTCAAACTCCGCCATCAGCTCGGTGCTGTTGCTGACGGCCAAGCTGTTGTTGTAGCCGGCGTCCAGGGCGGCGCGGTCCATGCCGCGATACAACGTGCTCATGCGGTGGCTCTGGCAGACAGGTGACTGGACAGCATCTGGGTGATGTCGCGCCGCACTTGGTTGAATTCGATGCCGACAATATCGCGCGGACGCTCCAGTTCCAGCTGCACCTCTTCTTCGATGCGTCCCGGCCCGGCGGTCATCACCACCACCCGGTCTGAGAGCAGCACGGCTTCTTCGACGGCATGCGTCACAAAAATGACCGTCAATTTGGTGCGCGCCCAGATTTCCAGCAGGTCCTGCTGCAGTTTTTCGCGTGTCAGTGCGTCCAGCGCGCCAAAAGGCTCGTCCATCAAAAGCACCTCGCAATCGTTGGCCAGCACGCGCGCAATGGCCACCCGCTGCTTCATCCCGCCAGACAACTGGCCGGGGTAATAGTCGGCGAATTTGTGCAGTCCGACCATGTCCAGGTAGTGATCAGCAATCTCCGTCAGCTTGGCCTGCGGCAGACTTCTTTGATGCGGCCCGAAGGCAATGTTCTGCCGGACGGTCAACCACGGGAACAGGCCATAGTCCTGAAACACCATCCCGCGCTCGGGTCCTGGTCCGGCGATCGGCATGCCGTACATGTGTGCGGTGCCCGATGAAGCCGTATCAAAGCCTGCGAGGATGCGAAGCAGCGTCGATTTGCCGCAGCCCGACGCCCCGATCAGACAAACGAACTCGCCTTTTCGAATCTCCAGGTTGACATCGCGCAGGGCCTCCACGGTGCGGTCGCCCACGCTGAAACGTTTGCTCAGTTGATGCACCGAAAGCACGGGCAACGCCTGGTGAGATTTGGCTGAATCAGACATGGTGTTGGGGGCTCCATTTCAGCAGCCGGTTATTGAGAGAGACCAGCACCCGGTCGGTAACGAAGCCAGCCAGGCCGATGACCACCATTCCGGCAATGACCAGTTCAGAGCGCGAGAGCATGCGGCCATCCATGATGGCGGCGCCCAGCCCTTTCTGGACGCCGGTCATCTCGCCGACCACAATCAGAATCCAGGCAAAACCATGCCCTAGCCTGAGGCCGTTCAAGATGGCTGGCAGGGCTGCCGGCAACACCACTTGCCGAAACAGCGACGAGCCTTTGCAGCCGAGCATTTCTGCGGCTTCAAACAGACGGCCGTCGACCGACCGCACACCAAAGGTGGTGTTGAAAACAATCGGATAAAAAGCGCCCAGAAAAACCAGAAAAATCGCGGCGTTGGGTCCGATCCCAAAAAAGATCATCGACAGCGGCAACCAGGCGGTCACCGGCACTGGCCGCAGCAGTTGCAGGGTTGGGTCTACCAAGTCGCGAATCAGCTTGATCCGGCCAATCAACAGCCCCAGCGG
>JANMBW010000191.1:0-7257 GCA_031360565.1 Polaromonas sp. | reverse complement strand
ACCGGTAGCTACTTGCCGCCGCGTCGTCTGACCAACGCCGACCTGGCCGCTGAACTGGCGGTGAAAGGGTTGGAAACCTCTGATGACTGGATTGTCGAGCGCACAGGGATTCATGCGCGGCACTTCGCGGCACCAGAGGTCTGCAGCAGTGATTTGGGTGTGGAGGCGGCCAGGTCGGCGCTGGAAGCCGCGGGTCTGCAGCCCGGCGACATCGATCTGATCATTGTTGCAACGTCCACGCCCGACATGGTTTTTCCGTCGGTCGCCTGTATGGTCCAACACAAGCTGGGCATCGCAGGTTGCCCAGCCTTTGATGTGCAGGCGGTGTGCAGTGGATTTGTTTATGCACTCACCGTGGCGGATGCCCTGATCAAAACGGGAACAGCGAACAAAGCCCTGGTAATCGGTTCCGAGGTGTTCTCGCGCATTCTTGACTTTTCAGACCGGACCACCTGTGTGCTGTTTGGCGATGGAGCGGGAGCGGTGGTGCTGGAAGCCTCCGACGTGCCGGGTATTCTGGCCAGTGACCTGCATGCGGATGGCAAGCATGTCGACATCCTGTGCGTGCCCGGTCATGTATCGGGTGGCCAGATCCTCGGCAAACCCTTGCTCAAGATGGATGGCAAAGCGGTGTTCAAGCTGGCTGTAAATGTGCTTGAGACTTCCGCCAGAGCGGTATTGGCCAAAGCGCAGTTGCAGGAGTCGGATATCGACTGGTTGATTCCGCATCAGGCCAATATTCGGATCATGCACGGCACTGCCAAAAAGCTGAACCTGCCGCTTGAAAAGCTGATTGTCACCGTCGACCAGCACGGCAACACTTCTGCCGCATCAATACCGCTGGCCCTCGATGTTGCTGTGCGCGGTGGAAAGATCAAAAAAGGGGATACGCTCATGCTTGAGGGCGTGGGCGGCGGCTTCACTTGGGGCGCGGTGCTTCTCACGTATTGAGATGGCAGTCCGTCTTCCTTGGCCGAGTGATGACGAACAGGCAGGTCGTTGAAATCCGGACTTTTTCAATCGCCTCGCAGGTTTAGCGGTCCAAACCGCTGGCTTGCGGTATTGCTGGTGGTCTCTTTCAGTCTGGCTGCGTGGAAGGCCTTCAACCAGATCAACAAGCAGGAATCGGCCACACATTTTGCGATCGCGCCGCGCACCGCACTGCCGGTGGCAGCCGACACCAATTCGAACTCGCCGTTGTTAACCGCTCCGCTGGCACCCCTACCAGAAGACGCCTTTCGTTTTGATGCACAGTTTGCATCGACCGCACCGGGCCGGGCTGTGCATGCGGCGTCGCTGGTCGAATTGCAGAACGGAGACATGCGCGCCGTCTGGTTTTCAGGCTCGCGTGAAGGCGCAGCGGATGTCACCATCCAGACCGCTGTGCTGGACCACAGCACCTCGCGCTGGGGTGCCGAAACTACCGTGTTCGATCGCCATCAGATTGAGCGCGGACTTTGGCGCTACGTCAAAAAGCTCGGCAATCCGGTAATTGCCCGAGCCCCGGATGGCTCGCTGATGCTGTGGATGGTGAATGTATCCCTTGGAGGGTGGGCGGGTAGTGCCATCACATGGTCCCGCTCGCGGGACGACGGAGCCAGCTGGAGCCTGCCGCAGCGACTGGTCACCTCGCCGTTTCTTAATATCAGCACGCTGGTCAAAGGTGCGCCTATCGCCTATGCCAACGGTCAGATGGGCCTGCCGGTTTATCACGAATTCATCAGCAAATTTGCTGAACTCCTGCGGCTTGATGGCCAGGGCAAGGTAGTCGACAAAGTCCGGATTCCCGCAAGTCAGACCAGTTTGCAGCCGGTAGTTCTGGTGACTGGTCCAGACACGGCGCAGGTTTATATGCGATCAGGGCATGCAACCGCGCTGATGAGTTCTAGTACCGAAGATGCCGGCAAGACGTGGTCAAGCACACACCCGACTGCCTGGCCTAATCCTGATTCGGCACTTGCTGGCGTCGTGCTTGACACGGGCGAATTGTGGCTGGCCTTGATTACCACGACCAACAACCGTGTAACCCTGGCCCTGTTGGCCACTAAAAGAGATGCCAACTTTGAGGGCATGGCGGGGGTTGCCAAATGGGTGGTGGAGTCATCTGAACCGCTGAAAAACCGACCATTGATTGCTGACTATGAGGCGGCCCTCGGCAAGGAGCTCCTGGAAAGGGGCGCCGGCGAGAACGACGTCAAAGCCTATGTCGCCAGCGCCAGGCGCCAGCTATGCGGCGTGGATAGCTGTTCGCGTGAGTATTCCTACCCCTACCTGTTGCAAAGCCGTGACGGGTATGTCCATCTGGTTTACACCTGGCAGCGCTCGCGTATCAAGCACATCCGATTCGATCCCCGACAGCCTTCAATGGCGGCCAAAAAAGCCACTCCTCATGCTGCCCCAGCTAACTGATTTTGTAGCGATGGTGGGTATTAATCTGGTGCTTTGCGCCGGGATCCTGCGTCTCTTGAACTGGAAGCTCCCCGGTAGCGTTTGGACCAATTGGTTGACTGTCGCCTGTTTTATTATTCTGTGGATTCCTGTGGGGGCTGCCCAATTGCCCATCATTGCCTATATAAGAGGCGTCAGTTCGGACCTGAGCGTCACGCTGGTCGTGTTGGCCGCCATGGACTTGATTCACCGTGTATCGGGCACGCGGGAGGTGGCCGATCGGGAGCGTTTTGCAGTCCGCGTGGCGGTTGCATTGGCCGCGCTGTTTTTATATCCGCTCGCCTTGGGTTGGGGCGACTGGGATGCTTACCGATCGGGCTGGACACCGGTTGGCATGGGGGTGGTTTTGCTGGTGGTGTCCTTGCTTTGCTGGGCCAGAGGCCTTCAGCTTTTGCCGGCGTTGGTCGGAATGGCCATGCTCGCCTGGGCGGCTGGCATTCTGGAGTCGAGTAATTTATGGGACTACCTGATTGACCCTTGGCTGGCTACATTTGCATTGCTGTCTGTTTTGTTTAAATCTGCGCGGCTGCTGTTTAAAGCAGCGTGACAACTGGAGAGACTATCTTGCTACCGTTCGCTTTCGTTTTCCCTGGGCAGGGCTCACAGTCTGTTGGCATGCTGGACGCCTGGGGCGATCATCCTGTGGTCGCGCAAACCCTGGCCGAGGCTTCCGATGCGCTGGGAGTGGACGTGGCGTTGCTGATCAAAAACGGCCCGGCTGAGGCTCTGGCGCTGACCACCAATACGCAGCCGGTCATGCTGGTGGCCAGCATCGCTGCGTACCGGGTGTGGATGGCAGAAACCGGAGTGTTGCCGACCATGGTGGCCGGGCATTCGCTGGGCGAATACTCCGCACTGGTGGCTTCAGGCGTGCTGACCTTGAGCCAGTGCGTGCCGCTAGTGCGCTTCAGAGCCCAAGCCATGCAGAACGCCGTCCCGGTCGGCATGGGCGCCATGGCCGCCATTCTGGGGATGGCATCCGACAAGGTGATCGAAGGCTGCCAGGAAGCGCTCGTGAGTTTTGGGGCGGGCACCACCGAAGTTGTGGAGGCGGTTAATTTCAACGATCCCCTGCAGACGGTCATTGCAGGCAGCAAAGCCGCAGTAGACAAGGCCTGCGAGGTGCTCAAAGCCAATGGGGCCAAGCGCGCGTTGTCGCTTGCCGTGTCGGCACCCTTTCACTCCAGCCTGATGAAGCCCGCGGCAGAAGCTTTGAGGGAAAAACTCGCGTCCGTGACCTTTGCGGCGCCCGCTATCCCGGTCGTCAACAATATCGACGTTGCGGTCGAATCCGATCCAGACCGGTTACGCGCCGCACTGTACCGCCAGGCCTTCGGTCCGGTTCGCTGGGTTGAATCGGTGCGCGCCATGAAGGCGCGGGGCGTGGTCAATATCGTCGAATGTGGCCCGGGTAAAGTACTGGCTGGCTTGACCAGGCGGATTGATCCTGAAATGACTGGCTGGCCCTTGTTCGATCCGGCCTCGATGGCTCAAGTGAAGGAGACACTGGCATGAATGAAATCAAGTTTGAGGGACAGGTTGCCTTGGTGACCGGCGCATCACGCGGCATTGGCGCAGCGATAGCGTTGGTTCTCGCGCAAAAGGGTGTACGCGTGACTGGCACCGCGACCAGCGCTGAAGGTGCCGCAAAGATTTCCCATGCGCTCGCTGCCTATTCGGGCTGCAGTGGTAAAAACCTCAATGTGAACGACGCCGCCGCTGCCGAGGCGCTGATTGACAGCATTGTTAAAGAACAGGGTGGTTTGCAGGTGCTGGTGAATAATGCCGGCATCACGCGTGACATGCTGGCCATGCGATTGAAAGACGACGATTGGGATGCGGTGCTTGACACCAATCTCAAGGCGGTGTTTCGGATAAGCCGCGCGGTGATGCGGTGCATGATGAAGCAGCGTTACGGCCGCATCATCAATATCACCTCGGTGGTGGGCGCGTCGGGTAACGCCGGCCAGGCCAACTACGCGGCCGCCAAAGCAGGAGTCGCCGGCATGACGCGGGCACTGGCCCGGGAACTGGGTTCACGAAACATCACTGTCAACTGCGTCGCGCCTGGGTTCATTGAAACCGACATGACTGCCAGCTTGTCTGAGGACCAGCAAAAAGCGCTCTTAATGCAAATACCGCTCGGGCATCTGGGAAAGCCGCAGGACATCGCACAGGCTGTGGCTTTTCTTGCCAGCCCACAGGCGGCCTACATCACAGGTCAGGAAATTCATGTCAATGGCGGCATGTATATGTAAAGTCTCCAACTGTCGGCTGTGTCCACGCGATTGGTTTGGGCGCAGCAGTGGTAAAACGCAGTGAATCGAAGCCGGTTTTTATCCGTCCGGCCCGGTGCTTAGGCAAACCTTCCTAACGCGCTAAAATCACGGATTAATTTACAACCCTTAGAGGGAACTATGAGCGATATCGAAGCACGTGTTAAGAAAATCATTGCCGAACAACTTGGCGTTGAAGAAGGGCAAGTCACCAGCGAAAAGGCCTTTGTGGCTGATCTGGGTGCCGACTCTCTTGACACAGTCGAACTGGTGATGGCTCTGGAAGACGAGTTCGGCATCGAGATTCCTGACGAGGATGCCGAGAAGATCACTACGGTTCAAAACGCGATTGATTACGCCACCTCTCACCAAAAGGCCTGATTTCGCTGGGCTTGCGCCCAGGCATTTGCCGTCAACAAACCTGAACAGGCCTGCGTGCTTGCTTCAGGTTTTTTTCAGGAACATTCAATGAGCCGTCGTCGCGTTGTTGTGACAGGTCTGGGCTGTGTCAGCCCAGTGGGCAATACAGTGGCCGAGTCATGGGCCAATCTGCTCTCCGGCACCCCGGGAATTGACACCATCACCCAATTTGACGCGAGCAACTTCGCATGCAAGTTTGCAGGCGAGGTCAAAGGCTTCAACATCGCCGACTACATTCCCGAAAAAGAAGCGCGGCATATGGATCGCTTCATCCATCTCGGACTGGCGGCTGCATGTCAGGCAGTGGTAGACAGCGGGCTGCCAACTGGCGAGGCACTGGGTCACGACTTGGCCACCCGCATTGGTTGCAATATTGGCTCAGGCATCGGCGGGCTTCCTTTGATTGAGGAAACGCATGCCGAATTGGTCAATCGCGGTCCGCGCCGGATTTCACCTTTTTTTGTTCCCGCGTCGATCATCAACATGATTTCTGGTCATGTCTCCATCAAGTTTGGCTTCAAGGGGCCCAATGTGGCGGTCGTCACGGCTTGCACCACCGGGCTTCATGCGATCGGTTTATCGGCCCGCATGATCGAGTACGGCGATTGCGATGTGATGGTGGCTGGCGGCGCCGAAGCGACCGTTTCTCCGCTGGGTATTGGCGGATTCGCCGCGGCGCGGGCCCTGTCGACGCGTAACGAGGACCCGAAAACCGCGTCCCGACCGTGGGACAAGGACCGGGATGGTTTTGTGCTCGGCGAAGGTGGCGGGGTAGTGGTGCTCGAAGAATACGAGCATGCAAAAGCCCGTGGCGCCAAGATTTATGCTGAAGTAGTTGGCTTTGGCATGAGCGCCGATGCTTTTCACATGACGGCTCCGGACATCGACGGTCCACGTCGGTCCATGGCCATGGCCTTGAAAAATGCCGAGGTCAATGCTGATCAGATTCAATATCTAAACGCCCATGGTACTTCCACGCCGCTAGGCGATCTGTACGAAACCAACGCCATCAAAGCGGCTTTCGGCAGCCACGCCTCGGAAATGGTGATCAGCTCGACCAAATCCATGACCGGTCATTTGTTGGGCGGCGCGGGTGGCATTGAGTCGGTATTTACCGTGCTGGCCCTGCATCATCAAAAGATTCCGCCGACCATCAACCTGTTCAATCAGGACCCGGAGTGTGACCTGGACTACTGCGCCAATACCGCGAGGGATGCCCGAATTGAATATGCCGTCAAAAACAATTTTGGATTTGGCGGTACCAACGGCACGCTGGTATTCAGGCGCGTCTGACCGCTATGACCGGACCGTCAAAGCGCTCGGACCCTCGAACCCTTTGATCCGCCATTCACTTTGACCATGCACAGCTCCCCGCCGGTTGTTTATCCGCTGGGGCGCTCGCGTTCACAAGCCTGGGTTTTGCTCGCGATATGGACTGCTGGCCTGATGGCCGCACTCGCCTGGTTCCGCGCCGGTCCGGTGGCTGACTGGAAAGTGCTTGGGGCCCTGGCGAGCGTGCTCCTCGCAGGTGTTGCCGCATTTGCAGGCTGGAAAAATTCGCCCGTTGGACAACTCGCTTGGGACGGCAGCGTCTGGCGCTGGGAAAGTAGCGGTTACCAATCGGGTGTGGCGGAGCAGCGCCTGTCGGTCATCGCAGATTTTCAAAGTCTATTGCTCCTTCGGCTGGAAAATCAGGCCCACGCCCGACTGTGGCTATGGGTGGAACGTAGCTCTTTCCCGGAGCGCTGGATGGATCTGCGCCGCGCCGTGTACTCTCCGCACCGTTCAAACCCATCGAGCCGGTGGCAGGCACATGAAACCTCGGAATTGCCGGTGTTGCCTCGCGCCGATCATGGCGCTTCGGTTCATTCGCGCAATCAGCCATGAGTGCTGATGTTCCCCCACTGAACGTGAATCGGGCGACCGACAGCGATGCCCTGCTGGTCGAACGCACGGTTGCGGGTGACCAGAAGGCGTTTGAGTTGCTGGTGATCAAATACCAGCGGCGCATCCAGCGCCTCATCGGGCGCATGGTGCGAGACGTCGATTTGGTGGAAGACATTGCCCAGGAGACCTTTATCCGCGCCTACCGGGCGCTGGCACAGTTTCGTGG
>JANMBW010000486.1:0-5655 GCA_031360565.1 Polaromonas sp. | reverse complement strand
TTGAAAAATGGGTGTCGTTTGCGTCCGTGTCACGCGACAGCAATCTTGGCCTGATCGAGTGGACGCGCGACCTGCTGGTCTCGTACGGCGCGCAATGCCATCTGAGTCACGACGACAGCGGCAAAAAAGCCAACCTGTGGGTCACCCTACCCGCTGAAAACGGTGAAACCAAAATCGGCGGCCTGGTGCTCTCGGGCCACACCGATGTGGTGCCAGTCGATGGTCAACCCTGGAACACCGACCCGTTCAAGGCCCAGATCATCGGCGACAGGCTCTACGGCCGCGGCGTCACTGACATGAAAGGCTTTGGTGCCACGGCACTGATGATGGTGCCCGAGCTGGTCAAGCGCAAACTCAAGCGCCCGGTGCACCTGGCTTTCAGCTACGACGAAGAAGTCGGCTGTATTGGCGTGCGCCGAATGATTGCCGACATGGTCGACCAGGGCTTTCGTCCTGCCGGCTGCATAGTCGGGGAACCCACCGGGATGCAGGTGGTGATTGCGCACAAGGGCAAACATGCCTACAAAACATCGGTGCGGGGCTTTGAAGCGCATTCCTCATTGACCCCGCAAGGCGTCAACGCGGTAGACATCGCCTGCGAGTTTGTTCTCAAGCTCAAATCCATGCACAGGCGGCTGGTTGAACACGGGCCGTTCGACCCGGTGTTTGACGTGCCGTTTACCACCATCCACACCGGCGTGATTGCCGGCGGCACTGCACTCAATATCATTCCACGTGACTGTGAAGTGAGCTGGGAAATTCGGCACCACCACCTCAATTCGCCGGTGGCGCTGTTTAACGAAGCCAAAGAATTTGCCGACAGCCTGGTCCCAGCCATGCAGGCTGTGGCAATAGACACAGGCATCACGCACAAACTCAATTCTGTCTTGCCCGGCTTCGCCACCGATGCCGACAGCGAGATTGCCCAGCTGTGCTTTCGCTGTGCCGGCGTGGACCCCAGCACCGGTGCCGGCAAGGTCTCGTTTGGCACCGAAGCGGCGCTGTTTCACCAGGTCGGTGTGCCCACTATTGTTTGCGGCCCCGGTCACATTGCTCAGGCACATCAGCCCAATGAATGGGTCACGCTGGAGCAACTGGCGTGGTGCGAACGCTTCATGCGGCGCCTGGCCGATGAAGTGTGTGTGGGCTGATGCCCGGCTCAAGACGCTGACCGCCAGCGCTCCTGCCTCATGACCCCGGCAGCTTGGCCTTGACCACGGGCTGCCAGCCCACAAACATGGGGTAATTGCGCCGCACCACCGGCCCATTGAAATCCCACGCCAGACATTTGCCGAGGTGACGCGGCGGTTGTCCGTCGTCTGACGGTGGGATCGTCAGACGCTGCTCGCGATGCGCCTGGTAGACCGGAATCGTTTGGTAGGCAGCCGTCGCCATGTTGTAGAGCAGTTCGCGCAAATGGGTACAGCCCTGTATGCCACCCACCGCTTTTTCAATCGCATGGCGCCAGCCCGGCCCCATGGTGACGCCGATCATCTTTTGCATCGGGTCCTGAGCTTGCGAACACTCGGAATAAGGCCGGCTTTCCATCGTGGCCGTTATTTCCCGGATGGTCAGGCTGTCGTCCAGCGTCACGCGAATGAACATGTCATGAATCGGCGTTCCGGGAGGCATGGCGCCTTTTTCAGACGACACCATCGCATAGGCCTTGGTATCGGTCAGCTGCGCTTCAATGTCCCACAGACCATCTTCACGCAGATAACCGTTGTAGGTGACCTGTCGATGGTGCAAGGGTGTTCGGGCTTGGGGGGTAGGCAGTGGCAAGGGCTATTTCCTGCAGGTGAGCTTGATCAGCTCGATTTTGAACCAGATCGGGGCGCGTCCATCAAGCAACTCCCTACAGGAGGCTCATCACGCTTGCCTGGGCAGGCCACCATGCGGTTGCATCCTGACGGCTTGGTTGCGCCTGTGCCAGCCACGCATCGATCTGCGAAGGATCATTGGTGGTCTTTAAAGCTTGATAGGCTACTTCAGCTTCTGGAAAGCGGCGGCGTAAAAAATTAAGCCATTGCTTGAGCCGCCCAGCGCGCGAGCGCGCATCCAGTCGCGTACACACGATCTCCCAGAAATCAGCCAGCAAGGGGAGCAGCGTGGGCCAACTGACGCCCGTTGAATTCATCCATAGCGGGGTAGGTGAATCACTGTTCAGAGAGGCCTTGATGGCCAGCGCCAGGCCAGGGTCTGTCACTGCACCGCGACCGAGCATCAGCATGTCGCAGCCAGAGGCCTCACGGCAGCGGCGCGCGTCGTCGACCGTCCAGATTTCGCCATTGGCCACGACCGGGATGCTGACCACCGCTCGAATATCAGCGATTCGCTCCCAGTAAGCGGGTGGGCGGTAGGCCTGAGCCTTGGTGCGGGCGTGCACCACCAGTTCGTCCGCGCCGCCCTGGGCAATGGCGAGAGCGCATTCCAGCGCACGCGAGTCGTCGCTGAAGCCCAGCCGCATCTTGGCAGATACCGGAAGGTGAGCAGGCACCGCGCGCCGCACCGCCGAAACGATGGCCAGAATGGTTTCAGGCGTATCGAGTAGCGCCGCCCCGCCGCCATGGCGGTTGACGACATTGGCCGGGCAGCCAAAATTCAGATCAATGCCGGCAGGACCTAAACTGGCCAGTCGAGCCGCGTTTTCTGCCAGACACACAGGGTCAGAACCCAGCAGTTGGGCACGCACCGGTACACCTGCTGCCGTGCGCCCGCCGGTATGCAGTTCAGGCACGATGCGCGTGAAGACGCGCTCGGGTAGCAGTTGATCGGTGATCCGGATGAATTCCGACACGCAGCGATCAATGCCCCCGGCCCGCGTCAAGATATCGCGCAGCACGAAGTCGAGCAGCCCCTCCATGGGTGCCAGCAAGATCACGCTCAAACCGCAGCCAGTCGCCAGAGCGACGTGACCTCCAGTGCGCGCGCAGCATGCAGCGCGTCGGTCGTGTCCAGTACTTTTGGATGCTCAGGCTTGACATCCATCCGGCCCACCACTGTCAGGCTGTGCGCGGCAATCGCTTCCAGCAGTTGCGTTCGGGTGCGCAAGCCCAGGTGCTCGGCAAAGTCCGAGAGGATCAACCAGCCTTCCCCCCCCGGCGCCAGGTGGGCCGCCAGACCTCTGATAAAGCCCAGCAGCATGCGGCCACCTTCGTCGTAGACCGCGCCCTCGAGCGGCGAGCCGGGCCGAGCCGGCAGCCACGGCGGATTGCAGACAATCACAGACGCCTGGCCTTCGGGAAACAGGTCAGCCTGCATGACCTTGACGGGAGCAGGCAAGCGCAGCCGCTGAAAATTGTCACGCGCACAGGCCAGCGCCCGTGGGTCCTGGTCAGTTGCCACCACCTGGTCAAACTTGCGCAGCGCCAGCACCGCAGCCAACACGCCAGTACCGGTGCCAATGTCGAAGGCCACGAACTTAGCGGGCCGTTGTAACGGCAGCGGCGCAGCGGCCACCAGATCCACATATTCGCCGCGCACCGGCGAAAACACACCGTAGTGCGGATAAATGCGGTTGTTGGGAGGCTGGCCCAATGCAGCAATCTCAACGCCTTTTTTACGCCACTCGTGTGCGCTGATGACACCCAGCAATTCGCGCAAGGAAGCCACACAGGCACCACTCGCATCGCCAGGCGCGCCCCAGGCTTCCGCGCAGGCCTGGCGCGCATCGGGCGCGCGGCGCAGCGCCACCCGGTAGTCGGCGCCAAACTCAATCAGTACCATGCCCAGCACTCGCGCACGCTGTGACCGGGCCTGCCGGTGCACATGAAACACCTGACCGGCAGGTACGCTGGCCGGGCTGGCATCGAGTGCTTTTTTGCGTTCAACTTTGGCTTGTTTGGAGGCCTTGGGTGGTTTGTCTATCCGGCGGGCCAAGGCCTGCAGGAGCTGCCGGGCATTCTGAAAATCGCCGCGCCACAGCAAACCCGTGCCCTCGCAGGCCAGCCGGTAAGCACTGTCAGCGTCCAGGGTGTCGTCTGCCAGCACCACGCGCTTGGGCGCTGGTGCCGCGCGTTCCGAGCGCCACGGAGCGGAGCAAGCCTGGCCGGCTTCTGTCCAGTGGATAAAAAGCAGAGGCGGCTTGGCGCTCGGGTGCAGCGCGGGAGTTGGAGCAGTGGGTAGCATGGGCAGGGCAGGACCGAAAAAAATGGCGGCAATCGAAGCGACTGTTTTAACAGATGCCCTGGCAAACGCCGCCCGATGCTGCCCGAGGCCGTCAGCCGCCGTGGCGCAGGCTCAAAAAAGCCGCCCGCAGGCGGCTGATTGGATCACCGGCCGCTAAGCCGCGGCCGTGTGCCTGACTCAGTTAGCGCCGGCTCATCCAGCCAAAGACGAATCCCACAGCCAAAGCAGCTCCTACCGCCTCAAAGGGCTGGTCTTTCACCCAGGTACGCGAATAGTCCAGGGCCTGGCGTGGCGCCTCGGTCACGCGACGCGTGCGATCAGAAACCTGGTCAGCCAGGTGGCTGGCACCGCTGGCCAGCCGGTCAACGGTTTCATGAGCAGTGCTCGACAGGCGGTCAACCGACGAGCGGGCCGGATCCGTCACCCTGTCGATGCTGCCGTGCAGCGCAGCGCCAGCCGTTTCCACAGTACGTTTGACCGCATCGGGCGGAGAAGTGGTGGTCGGTCTGTCGAAAGAAAAGGTGGTGTTTTCCATGGAGATTCCTTTGCGTTAGGGTTGTGCCGCGATGCAGTCATCCGGCTTGACAGATCACTCTAGGAGCGCCCGAATGTGCAACTTGTCCGAAGCATCTGGCCCCGCATGTAGGACAACAACGGCATTGCGGCCGTGACCCCTCAGCCCGGATAGTCGAGGTTCAGTGTTCGCACTTGTCGGCTAGTACTGACCTTACCGCGGGGCATTGGCCTAATGCCTCATGCCCGCCATTCGAGCACCATCCAATCGCATTCACCCCTGCCAACGCGAGAAATCCACCATGCCAAAAAACAAGCCTGTACCTGTAGAGCCTGAAGATGAGGAAAGCCTGGATCTGCCGGTCGCCCCGGATGAAGGCACGCCGCTGATACCCGATGAGGAACGGGTCATCAATGTGCCATCGTGAATCAGAACGGCTACTCGCGTAGAGCGCCGCGACGGCGCGCTAATCGACCTTGCGTTTCAGGCGAATTTCTTCGAGCTTGACCGCGCCAAAGGCCACCGTTTTCAGGGAGGGCATCTCACGTTTGAAGCCCGCAGCCTGCTCGAAAAAACGCAGTGCTGGCTCGTTACGCAGCAGCACCCACAAGGTTGCCTGGGTGCAACCCTCCTCCTTGAGCCCCTCGCGCGCACCATCCCACAGAGCCAGTCCCGCGCCCTGCCTCCAGTGCTTGGGACTCACATACATGGCCCAAATTTCACCTGTCGTCGATGGGGTGCCTGCATCGCGCGACCGATCGAATCCGACGAATCCGGCGACCGAATCACCGTCAGTCGCCACCAACAGTTGCGGCTCACTGAATTCAATCGCTTCACGCCAATAGGCCAAACGCTTGTCTAGCGTCATCGCCTTGAGATGCTCAGCGGGCATCAAGTCTGCGTAGGCGGCTTGCCAGGTGGCAACATGAATTTCGGCAATCGCCTTGGCATCGCGGGCGGTTGCGGGACGAACGGCATAACTGGGCATGGGCAATTGATCTAGTTTGGGTCAG
>JANMBW010000470.1:0-5749 GCA_031360565.1 Polaromonas sp. | reverse complement strand
GCGTCATCCAGACGATTGCTGCGCCACGAAAAATGTCAATGCTGGCTAAGCGCGGTAAACCCATCATCGAATTGTAGGTCTGAGGGTGTTCCCGATTGACCTGTGCGATGGTCGGGGTTGCAATCGCGGTTTGCGTGGGCTGGACATTTCATCCCATTTATTTAAAAGGAAATTCATGCCTGGTCGCCCGTTTTTTGCTGGTCATCTGCGTCAAGGCATAGGGACACTCTTGCTCCTGGGCATGTGCCTTCTCGGCTCGCTGACCGGCTGTGCGTCCCAACAAGCGGCGCCGCAAAGGGAACTCGCGCCGTCCGGAAAGCTGCGCGCAGCCATCAATCTGGGCAATCCCATTCTCGCCACCCGGGACCCGGTCACGGGAGAGCCACGTGGCGTTTCGGTAGACCTGGCGCGCGAGCTCGGCAAACGCGTGGGCGTGCCGGTAGAACTGATCACATTCACCTCGGCGGGCAAAGTTGTTGAGGCCATCAAGGATGCCCAGGCTGACATCGCATTCGTCGCCATTGACCTAGTTCGCGGCGCAGATATGCTTCAGACCGCGCCCTATGTCGTGATCGAGGGAGCTTATCTGGTGCGCCAGGATTCGCCGATCCGGAGCAATGCCGAGGTAGACCGTCCGGGCATTCGAATCGCCGTGGGTAATGGCAGTGCCTACGATCTATTTCTGAGCCGCGAGATCAAGGCGGCCAGCCTGGTCAAAGCGCCGACATCACCGGCTGTCACCGACTTGTTTGTCGCGCAAAAATTAGAGGTGGCTGCGGGGGTCAGGCAACAATTAGAGGCCGATGCCAAACGCCTGCCTGGCCTTCGCCTGTTGGATGGTCGCTTCATGCTGATCCAGCAAGCCATGGGCGTGCCCAAAGGACGAGAAGCCGCCGCCCGCTACGTCTCGGCCTTTGTCGAAGACATGAAGGCATCCGGATTTATCGCCGCTGCCCTGCAGCGTCATGGGATCGAGGGCGCGTCGGTGGCACCCGCACAATCCCAATCCCGATCATGAAAGCCATCTCATTGGCGCGAAATTTGCTGGCATTCATTCTTGGTCCTACCTGGGCTTATTACCCCTACCTGTTCTCTATCGCTTTCTCGAAAGTCTTCCATGCCCACTCCCACTCCTCAACGTTTTTCACTCTCGCGACTGCTGCGTGCCAAGCCCATCCTGTCGGCCCTTGTCCTCGGGGTGGCGGCACTGGCTGGCGGCTGGGCCCACGCGGCTTACCCCGAACGGTCCATTTCGCTGGTGCTGTCCTTTCCGCCAGCGGGGGCATCGGACATTTTGGCGCGTGCGATCGGGCAGAAACTCGGCGAAGTGCTGGGACAAACCGTGGTGGTCGAGAACAAACCCGGCGCGGGCGGCTACATCGGCATGGCTTATGCGTCAAAAGCCACACCGGATGGCTACACCATCTACCTGTCGTCCACCACCAATGCAGCGATTGCGGCGGCTGCTTATTCCACCCACTCTGCCCACCTCATCAAGGATTTCGTGCCGATTGCAGGCGTGGCCACTGTTCCGCACATGCTGGTGGTACCTGCGTCGCTGCCAGTGCAGAACGTCGCGCAACTCATCAGCTACTTCAAGGCAGCGCCCGGCAAGCACAACTTTGCCTCGCAGGGCGCCGGAACACTGTCCCATCTGGAATCTGAAATATTCAAGCTCACCGCTGGGCTGGATCTGGTTCATGTGCCCTACAAGGGCAGTTCGCAAGCGCTGCCCGATTTAATGGCCGGCACATCGAGCATGATGTTTGACAGCATTCCCGCCTCCTTGCCGCACGTCAAATCCGGGCGCTTGAAGGTTCTGGCTGTGGCGTCCAGCAAGCGAGCCGGTCTTTTGCCCAATGTGCCGACAGTCGATGAAAGCGGTCTCAAGGGTTTCGAGGCCAACAACTACTTTGGTCTTTCTGCGCCGAAAAACACGCCCCCTGCGATCATGGCGGTGTTGTCCAAGGCTGTGCAAACCGCCCTGAACTCTGCCGAGTTGAAGCAACGCCTGCAGGATCAGGGCGTCGACTTGAAATTTATTCCGCCGGAGGAATTCGCCGCCGTCACCGAGCAGGAATTTCGGGTTTGGGGCAAGGCGGTTGAGGCGGCCAAAGTCAAGCTAGACTGACTTCAATCAGCAGCACTCGGCTGCCTTCACGAAAGCGTCCTGCATGTCTACTGATTCATCGTCATTCTGGGATTTTCCCTACACCTCACAGCGCATGCCGCTGTTGGCCCAAAACGTGGTCAGTACTTCGCAGCCACTGGCCTCTGCTGCGGGTTTGCTGGCCCTGTCACGCGGTGGCAATGCCGTCGATGCGGCCTTGTCCACTGCGATTGCCCTGACTGTCGTCGAGCCCTGCATGAACGGCATAGGCGGCGATGCCTTTGCGATCATCTGGGACGGCAAAAAAATGCATGGCCTGAATGCTTCCGGGCGTGCGCCGCGCAAGTGGACGCCTGAACATTTTTCGCGTTACGACGCGATGCCACTGCGTGGCTGGGATTCCGTCACCGTTCCGGGCACGGTCTCAGCCTGGCGCGCCCTGTCAGACCGCTGGGGCGTCCTGCCTTTTGCTGAGTTATTTGAACCCGCCTTGCGCTATGCGCGCGAAGGCTACATGGTGTCCCCCACCGTGCACCGGCAATGGCAAGCGCAAGTAGCCGAGATGCTGCCCCAGCCGGGCTACCGTGAAGCCTTTGCGCCCCACGGCAGGGCACCGCTTCCCGGTGAGCGTTTTGTCTGCCCTGGGCAGGCCAATACCTTGGCGCGCATTGCCGCAAGCAAGGGCGATGATTTTTACCATGGCGAGCTCGCCAAGGCGATTGCCACCCACGCCCGCAACACTGGCGGTCTGATTGACGAGTCTGACCTGGCCGCACACCAAGCGGACTGGGTCGAGCCTATTTCCATGACCTACCGTGATGTCGTCCTGCATGAGATCGGCCCCAACGGCCAGGGCATAGGCGCACTGATGGCCCTCGGCATGCTGGAGCATTTTGATCTCAAAGCCGCTGGTGTCGACTCAGCCTTGTCGCAGCATCTGCAAATCGAAGCGATGAAACTGGCATTTGCTGACCTGTATGCCTTTGTGGCTGACCCGGATGCCATGCAGACCGTCAAAACCACCGATTTGCTCAGCAAAAGCTATTTGGCTTCGCGCGCCAAACTCATTGACCCCGACCGCGCTGCGCCGGCGCGCCCCGGATCGCCACACAGTGGCGGAACGGTTTACCTCACAACGGCAGACCAAAACGGCATGATGGTGTCCTTCATCCAGTCCAACTTCAAGGGTTTTGGCTCTGGCGTGGTGGTACCCCACACCGGAATTGCGCTGCACAACCGGGGCTGGGGTTTTAACCTCACGCCCGGCCATCCGAACCAGGTGGCACCCGGCAAGCGCCCGCTTCACAGCATCATCCCGGGTTTTCTGACCCGCGCCGGGGCCCCGTTGATGAGCTTTGGCGTGATGGGTGGCTCGATGCAGGCGCAGGGCCATGTTCAGGTCACCTGCCGCATTGCCGACTATGGTCAAAACCCGCAAGTAGCCAGCGACGCGCCGCGCTGGCGCGTGATGGACGACAACAGCATGGTGGCCGTGGAATGGAATTTCTCCCAGGAAGCCATAGCCGGTTTGCTGGCCCGGGGCCATCAGGTCAAGGTCGCACAACGTTTCGACACCGAGTTTGGTTGCGCGCAACTGGCGATGAAAACTGAAAACGGCTACATCGCGGCATCAGACCACCGCAAGGATGGCTATCCGGTCGGACTCTAGCAGCAGCACAAGCGGCACAGTAGCCGCCGCGGGGTGACTTACTCCACCGCCAGTTTCCGGTCCCGAATCAGCTTGGCCCATTTGGCCGTATCGGCTGCGACCACCTTGGCCATCTGCGCAGGCGTTCCGCCTGTTGGGGTAGCGCCCAGCTGGGCCAAGCGTTTTTGCAAATCAGGCTCTTGCAACGCCTGGTTAAAGGCTGTGTTGATCCTGGTAACCACGTCGTTCCCCGTGCCCTGGGGTGCATAAATGCCAAACCAATTGCTGACATCGAAACCCTTGAGCCCCTGCTCGTCAAGCGTTGGCACTTCCGGTATAAAGGGCAGACGCTTCAGGCTGCTGACGCCCAGAGCCCTCACCTTGCCATCCTTGATGTGCGGTTGCGCGGTGACGTAGTTGTCCATCAGCATCTGGACCTGACCCGACATCATGTCAGTGAGCACCAGGCCCGTTCCCCGATAAGGGATGTGGGTGATGAAGACGCCTGCCTGGGCTTTGAAAAGTTCACCGCTCAGGTGGCTGTTGGTGCCATTGCCGCTGGAGCCGAAATTGTATTTGCCGGGATTGGCCTTGAGCAATGCAATGAACTCTCGCAAATTGGTGACGGGTAGTTGCGAGGGCACAACCATGACGGTGGTGGTGTCGGCCACGTGGACGATGGGCACAAAGTCCCTCTCCACCTTGTAAGGGATCTTGGAGTTCACCACGGGCCCGATCGAATGCGTGCTGCCGGTAGCAATCAGCAGCGTATAGCCATCTGGCGCGGCTTTGGCGACCAGGTCGGAACCAATCGTGCCGCCCGCGCCCGGCCGGTTGTCAATCACGATCTGTTGCCCCAGCTTTTCCGCAGCTTTTTGGCTAATGGTGCGCGCCAGCATATCGGTTGCACCGCCGGCAGGAAAAGGCACCACCAGACGCACGGGTTTGGCGGGATAGGCCTGGGCATGGGCCAGCGAACCAGAGACCAGACCCGTCCATCCAAGCAGACAAACCGTGAGCAATCTTTTCATCGTGAGTACTTTCCTAAAAAAATAGCGATCTTGCAAAAATCATGCACGGCCGTCGCTAACCCACCCAGCGCCGCGCGTTATGCCACAGCTGCATCCAAGGGCTGTGGTCGCTGACACCAAGGGGCGTCCAGCTCATCTGGATGTTGCGAAACACCCGCTCGGGGTGCGGCATCATCGCGGTGAAGCGCCCATCTAGCGTGGTCAGCGCCGTCAAACCGCCCGCGCTGCCATTCGGGTTGGCCGGATAGGCGTCAGTCGGCTGGCCGTGGTGATCGGTAAATCGCATCGCCGCAATCGCTTGCGCCGGGTTGCCCCGTCCGCCGCGGGCGACGTCGAAGTTGGCGTAGCCCTCGCCGTGCGCCACCGCGATCGGCAGACGGCTGCCCGCCATGCTTTTGAAGAACAGGCTCGGCGAATCCAGCAGCTCGACTTGGCTCAGGCGGGCTTCAAAGCGCTCACTGCGGTTGGTGGTAAAGCGTGGCCACGCGTCGGCACCAGGGATGATGTCGGCCAGCTCGGCAAACATCTGGCAGCCGTTGCACACGCCCAGCCCAAAGGTGTCGGGCCGGGCAAAAAACGCCTTGAACTGGTCGGCGAGCAACGGGTTGAAGGTGATGGACCGCGCCCAGCCGATGCCTGCGCCCAGGGTGTCACCGTAGCTGAAGCCGCCACACGCCACCACGCCTTGCAGGTCGGCCAGGTTGGCGCGGCCGGTTTGCAAGTCGGTCATGTGCACGTCCAGCGCGTCGAAGCCAGCCTGGGTGAAGGCATAGGCCATCTCGATGTGCGAGTTGACGCCCTGCTCTCGCAGGATGGCGACTTTGGGTCGGCTGAGCAGCAGCGCCGGGGCTGGTACCCCAGGGGCCGGATCAAACGTCAGATGCACATGCAGACCGGGGTCGGCCAAATCGCCCTTGGCCGCGTGCTCGGCGTCGGCGCCCTCCGGGTTGTCGCGCTGCT
>JANMBW010000465.1:0-4296 GCA_031360565.1 Polaromonas sp. | reverse complement strand
TGCCGCTCGTTCAGGTTGTCTGGCGCTCACCTTGTCCGCTATCACCGCATTCTCTGCATTGATCGCGATGCCGCTGCATGCGCAATCGCCTGCCGTGACCGTCAATCCGATCCGCATTGGCTTGATATTTCCCCTGACAGGCGGATCTGCCGACATGGGTGGCAGTGCCCGCATTGGCGCGCAAGCGGCGGTCAATGAAATCAACAAGGTCGGCGGCTACCTGGGACGGCCGCTGGAACTGGTGATCAGGGACGATGAAGCCAACCCTGATATCGGGTTGAAACAGGCGCAAGACCTGGTGTTGAAAGAAAAGGTGACTGCGACCATTGGCTTTTGCAACAGCGGCGTGGCCATGAAAGCGCTGGACGTGTTTCAGGCCAATAAACACATCCTGATGGTGCCGTGCGCGACCGGAACAGCCATTACCGCGAAATACCCCGCTGCCGAAAGCTATATCTTTCGCATCGCTGCGCGGGACCAGCTCCAGACCCAGTTTCTGGTCGACGAGGTAGTCAAGCGCGGACTGACCAAGGTTGCCTTGCTCGTGGATGGCAGCGGCTATGGCGATGCGGGCTTGAAAGACCTCGAAGCCGCATTGGCCAAGGCCAATCTGAAGCCCCACGCCGTGATTCGCTTCAAGGTGGGTGTGAAGTCGCTCGACGATGAGATGAAGCAGCTCAAGGACTCCGGGGCGGACGCCTTGATTGGCTGGACGGTGGGACCCGAGCAAGGTGTGATTGCTGCCAGCCGTGCCCGCACCAACTGGAAAGTGCCACAGTTTGGCCCTTGGGGGCTGTCTCACGCGTCGGCTTTCACCGGCTCTGGCGGAAAGGTGGAGGGAACCATGATGGTTCAGACCATCCTGCCAAATGTCTTTTCCGAGCGCAACAGCACCTTTTTACGCTCCTATTCAGCGATCGCCAAAGAGCCGCTGATCGGATCGGTGATGTCTGCCGCCCAGACCTACGACGCGGTGCATGTCTTGCTACGTGCCATGTTTGACTCCAAGGGCAATCTGACCGGCCCCGCGCTGAAGACGGCGCTCGAAAACCAGTCTGCCACTTACCGGGGCGTGGTGACGACTTATGAAAAGCCGTTTTCGGCGAGTGACCACGAAGCTATTTCAGCCAACATGTTGTGGTTGGGCACCTGGCGCGACCAGCAGCGTGCTTACTTCTACAAGGAAGACGCCAAACTTGCCACGCTGATCCGTCGCAAGCAGTGAGCGCCATGTTGAGGCTTCTGGGCATTTATGGCGCGGTCTTTTTCACGCTGTTTGTGATTGACATGGTGTGGCTTCGCGTCATTGCGATAACCTGGTACCAGCAAGGTATGGGCTCGCTGCTGGCGCCATCGCCCAATCTGGTGGCGGCAGCATTGTTTTACCTGCTGTACCCGGTAGGGCTGATGATTTTTGCAGTGCTGCCGTCCGAGACGGGTCACAGCGTTTTGAAAGCCGCTGGCATGGGCGCATTGTTTGGCTTTTTTGCCTACGCGACCTATGACCTGACCAATCTGGCCGTGATCAAAAACTGGCCAGTGGGACTTAGCATCCTAGACATGGCGTGGGGGAGCGTGCTGAGCGGTCTGGCCACGGTGGCCGGCAAGCTGGGGATGGATTACCTGAACCGCTAGCAGGCGGGCGTGAAAAAGCCGCCCGAGGGCGGCCTGGTTGATTGGGCAAACGGCGTTTTTACAGACCCGCAGCCGCGCGGAGCGCCGCGGATTTGTCGGTGCGTTCCCAGGTAAATTCCGGCTCGTCGCGGCCAAAGTGGCCGTAGGCGGCGGTCTTCTCATAAATCGGGCGCAGCAGGTCCAGCATCTGGATGATGCCTTTGGGGCGCAGGTCAAAGTGCTCCTGCACCAGCGCCGAAAGTTTTTCGTCTGAAATCACGCCGGTACCTTCGGTGTAAACCGTGACGTTCATGGGCTTGGCCACGCCAATCGCGTAAGCCACCTGAATCTGGCACTGTTTGGCCAGACCCGCTGCGACGATGTTTTTGGCCACATAACGTGCGGCGTAGGCGGCTGAACGGTCCACCTTGCTGGGGTCTTTGCCGCTGAACGCACCGCCACCGTGTGGGCAGGCGCCGCCGTAGGTATCGACAATGATTTTGCGACCGGTCAGCCCGCAATCGCCCTGTGGGCCGCCAATCACGAAACGGCCGGTCGGGTTGATCAGGTACTTGGTGTCCTTGGTCAGCATTTCCTTGGGCAGCATCGGCTTGATGATCATTTCAATGATGGCTTCATTGAAAGAGGCCTTCATTTTGTGGGCCGTCTCGGACTGGTCGGGGCTGTGCTGGGTGGACAGCACCACGGTGTCGATGCTGTGCGGCTTGCCATCCACATAGCGCATCGTGACCTGGCTTTTTGCATCGGGACGCAGAAAAGGCAGGCGGCCGTCCTTGCGCAATTGGGCCTGGCGCTCGACCAGTCGGTGCGCGTAATAAATCGGCGCGGGCATCAGCTCGGGCGTTTCGTCGCAGGCGTAGCCGAACATCAGGCCCTGATCGCCGGCGCCGGTGTTGAGGTGGTCGTCGCTGGCGTGGTCAACGCCCTGGGCGATGTCGTTGCTCTGCTTGTCATAGCAGACCATCACCGCGCAGCCCTTGTAGTCGATGCCGTACTCGGTGTTGTCGTAGCCGATGCGCTTGATGGTGTCGCGTGCGACCTGGATGTAGTCGACGTGCGCGTTGGTGGTGATCTCACCGGCCAGCACCACCAGACCGGTGTTGGTCAGGGTTTTGGCCGCTACGCGCGACAGCGGGTCTTGTTTGAAGATGGCATCGAGGATGGCATCGGAGATCTGGTCGGCAACCTTGTCAGGATGGCCTTCAGAAACAGATTCAGAGGTGAAAAGAAAATCGTTCGCCATTGCGTACACTCCGTTGGGTTGGTTGGCGCGTTGCCAGCCTGGAATGCCTCGGCGAACGCTTTAGCAGTTTGGTTTAACGTCGCCCTGCAAGTTGTTCAATAACTCGGCGACGGCCTGATTATAGGATGCCGCGCTTTTGCCCGTATTGACCTTCTTCCCGAACGGCTTGATGTCCTGATGCTCTGGTTATTTCGTTTTTTCTCTATCTGGCCATTGGCTGCCTTGCACGCGTTGGGCGGCGCGCTCGGCTGGATGGTTTGGGCGGCAAGTTCACGCTACCGGACCCAATTTCGTGCCAATGTGCAGCAGGCGGGCCTGGCTTTCGAGGTCGCACGGCCCGCAATTGCAGAGGCTGGAAAATTTGTGGCCGAGCTGCCCAAGCTCTGGCTGCGGCCGCCGACCGAGTCATGCCTGGACAAGGTGCAGATTGAGGGTCAACACCACGCCGAGCAGGCCTTCGCATCGGGCCAGGGCGCGATTTTTTTTGGTCCACACTGCGGCAGTTTTGAGTTGGGACCGCAGGCACTGGCTGAGTTGTATGGACCGATTACCGCCATCTACCGTCCCGCCCGCAAGCCTTGGCTGGCCTCAATCGAGCAGCTGGCGCGACAGCGGCCGGGTCTGACGGTGCTCCCTGCCAGCCTGAGCGGCATCCGCCAGATGCATCAAGCCCTCAAGGCCAATCACGCTGTGGCTTTGTTGACCGACCAGGTTCCACCAGAAGGCCTGGGAATTTGGGCCCCTTTTTTCGGCAAGCCCGCCTACACCATGACGCTGGCCGCCCGACTGGCATTGCAGACCGGCGCGCGATTGCTGCCGGTCAGTTGCGAGCGCCTGCCACGCGGCCGAGGCTACTGCCTGAAAATTTGGCCCCCTGTTACAGCGAGCGTGGTTACGTCCGGCCGTGATTTGCCCGCGGTGGTGACACAGATCAACCAGGCCATCGAGGCCATCATTCTGAGCCAGCCTGGGCAGTATCTGTGGGGCTACGGCCGCTACAAAACCCCGCGTGAATCAGCTCCTGCGAGGAACGCGCCTTGATCCCGGCGCAGCAGTGGGTGCTCGACCTTTTTACGCGGGCCGGGATTTTGTTCATGCGGCTGCTGGCAATCCTGCCTTTGCGTCCGGTACGCGCCATGGGCGCAGGCCTCGGTTATTTGCTTTACGCGCTGGTAGGGGCGCGCCGCCGGGTCGTTGCCATCAATCTTCTGCTGTGTTTTCCAGAGCTTTCGGCGCAAACCCGGCGCAGCATGGCGAGGCAAACCTTTGTGTACTTTGCCCAGGCCTGGCTGGACCGCAGCTGGCTTTGGCATTCCCCACTGCGCGCGGTCGAGCAGCGTGTTAGCCTGATCGGGGCAGTTGAAGAACTGGCGGGCACCGACCCAACCGTTATTTTTCTGCCGCATTTTGTCGGGCTG
>JANMBW010000458.1:0-4936 GCA_031360565.1 Polaromonas sp. | reverse complement strand
GAGCCCCAGTGCATCGAGCAAGGGCTTGTAGACCTTGGTCATGGCCAAGGAAGTCGAGTACAGCGCAAAGCAAAGCTGGTTATCCAACTCAAGCATGGCAGTGTTTTTGTTCGACATACCCAAAATTATAGCGAGCAATTAAATTGCACGCAATATGAATGGTCGCAGTGAGCACCCTGCCTGGATGCGGGTAGAGGCGGCACCGCCGCTGCGCCGCTAAACTGAGTGCTCATGCAACAACCCTCTTTCCCCCTGTCAGGCCCATCGTTTCGAAAAGCCGGACCCAAAAAGAAGTCCGAGCAGGTGATTGAAGAACTGCGTCCTGGCCAGTCTGTCGAGCTGCTTAAGGCTCTACATATTCTGACAGTGGACGGCAAACTGAACCAGGACACCCGGCGCAAGCTCAAGCAGGTGCATCACCTTTACCAGTTGATTGAACCCCTGCTCAACCAGGTGCTGGCAAGCAACCCTGCGCCGCAACTGGCTGATCACGGGGCGGGCAAGTCCTATCTGGGGTTTATTCTTTACGACCTTTTTTTCAATGTGGCCCATGCGGGCCAAAAAATGGCGGGTCATATTTACGGTATTGAAACCCGTCCCGAACTGGTCGAAAAATCGCGTGCACTGGCTTCTCGATTGGGATTTGAGGGCATGTCGTTTTTGAACCTGTCGGTGCAGGAAGCCACGCAATCTTCTGCGCTGCCAGAAAAAATTGACATCGTGACCGCCCTGCACGCCTGTGACACCGCTACCGATGACGCCATCGCATTTGGCTTGGCCAGGCACGCGTCTCATATCGTGTTGGTGCCGTGCTGCCAAGCCGAAGTAGCCGGTGTATTGAAGCGTTACAAAGCGCTCTCACTGGCCAAGTCGCCATTGGCCGAGCTGTGGCAGCGGCCGCTGCATACGCGAGAGTTTGGTAGCCAGCTCACCAACGTTCTGCGCTGTCTGCAACTGGAAGCCAGTGGCTTTCACGTCACGGTGACCGAGCTGGTCGGTTGGGAGCATTCCATGAAAAACGAACTCATTCTGGCCAGCAGACCCACCCAGCCAAACACCGCAAAACGACGTGCGGCACAGGCGCGTTTGCAGCAATTGCTGCAGGAGTTGTGTCTGGCTGAGCTGGCACTTCGATTTGCCCCAGCGCTTGGGTGACGGCCCGGCCGACTGGCAGAACAGCCCATGCCGGTCAAAGTGGTCTTAGCTCCGAAACCGTTTGCGTGTGAGCGCCAGCGCCATCCAGAAACCACCCACCGCATAGGCCACCAGCAGGGCCAGTTGCTGCAACCCGTTTTCGGGCCACCGGCCGAGAAACAGCGGGCGTATCAGCTCGACCGCAGCGGTCAGCGGTAGCCAGTCCGATATCACCAGCAGAATCTGGGGAAGCTGGTCACGCGGGAAAAATACACCACTTAAAAACATGGTCGGCGTGAGAAAAAGCGTGAAGTAATAGGTAAAAAAGTCGTAGCCCTTGGCGAGAGCATTAAAGATGAGGGCAATGCTGGCAAAGGTGATGCCCACCAAACCGAGCAGAGGCAACACCAGCAGCAGCAACGGGCTGTGACTGATGTTAAGCAGCAGCATGACGATCAAAATCACGGTAGAAGTGAAAAGCGCCTTGAAGGCGGCCCAGAGCATTTCGGCAAACACCAGATCATCGAGCTGCACCGGTGCATTCATGATGCCGTCCCAGGTGCGCTGCACGTGCATGCGCGAGAACGCCGAATACAAGGCCTCAAATGACGCTGCATTCATGGCACTGGTGCAAATGGAACCGCTGGCCAGGAACAAGATGTAGGGCACGGCCACGCCGCCTGATTGCACCTGTCCAATCAGTGCGCCCAGCCCGTATCCAAAGGCCACCAGCGTGATCAGCGGCTCGGCGATGTTACCGACCAGACTCGGAATAGCCAATTTTTGCCAGACCAGCAAATTTCGTCTGAACACCGGCACCCAGCGCCAGCTGATTTGTGGCGAACGCCAGATAGAGGTTGCGCGTGCGGGCGTCGCAGCCATCAACCGTCCTCCCGGATTTGCCGGCCAGTTAACTTGAGGAACAAATCTTCCAGGTTAGCGGGTCGATGCAAGGTACGCAGCTGCGGATAGTCGGCCAGTGCGTCCAGCAGACGCTTCGAATTCTGGGTGTAAAAAAACACGGTTTCACCGCTGACCTCGGTGCGGGCGGCAAGCGCCTTGAGCGGCGATGACAGCAAATCCAGCGCGCCGACGCCATAGACCTCGACCACATCAGGCTCCAGATTGTCGGCAATCAGCTGGCGTGGAGAGCCTTCTGTCATCTTTTTCCCGTGATCGAGAACCAACAGGCGGTTGCACAAACGCTCGGCTTCATCCATAAAGTGTGTGGTGAGCAAAATCGACTTGCCCTGTTGCAGCAACCGCTGCAGACGTTCCCACATCAAATGCCGGGCCTGCGGATCAAGGCCGGTGGTGGGCTCATCGAGCAGCAGGAGGTGCGGGTCGTTGATCAGTGCGCGCGCCAGACTCAGCCGCCGCTTCATGCCGCCAGACAGCTCGCTGAGTTTGGCGTTGGCCTTGTGAGTGAGCGCTGCAAACTCCAGCAGTTTTGGGATGCGCGCCTTGATCACAGCGTCTTTCAGACCAAAGTAGCGGCCAAACACCAGCAAGTTTTCAGCGCACGAAAAGTCTGGATCCAGGCTGTCGAACTGGCTCACGATACCCAGATTTTGCTTGATGGCCAGAGCGTCTTGCGGCATGTGGAGCGCAACGCCCGCCAGACCACCGCTGAAGTAAGCAATGCGACCTGCGTCCGGAACCACCAGGCCCAGGCACATGCGAACGGTGGTGGTTTTGCCCGCACCGTTCGGGCCAATCACGCCCAGGCACTCGCCCGGAGCAATATCAAACGACAGAGAATCCACCACGGTCGCCTGCCCATAGCGTTTGACCAGACCCTGGACAGAAAATATCGGCGAGCTCACAGCAGCGGTCATGGCGATATTGTGCCTGGATGGTCTGGTGCAACCTGCTCTGCTGAAAGTGTCGGCCGGGCAGTCAAGTTGCGGTAAATTCACAGCCCGCCCGCATTTTTATTCACCTCACCTGGCTTTTCGATGACCACTTTCGGCACCCCTTTATCCCCGCACGCTACCAAAGTCATGTTGCTTGGCTCGGGCGAGCTTGGCAAAGAGGTGCTGATAGCCTTGCAGCGGCTGGGCGTGGAAACGATTGCAGTCGATCGCTACGACCACGCCCCGGGGCAACAGGTGGCGCACCATGCCCGCACGATCACCATGAGCGACCCCGAGCAGCTAAAAAGCTTGATCGAAAGCGAAAAACCACACCTGGTGGTCCCGGAAATTGAAGCCATCGCTACCCCCATGCTGGAACAACTCGAAGCTGCTGGGACCGTGCGCGTGGTGCCGACCGCGCGGGCCGCCCGCCTCACGATGGACCGAGAGGGCATTCGCCGGCTGGCCGCGGAAACGCTGGGCCTGGCCACCAGTCCCTATGTGTTTTGTGATGGCCTGGCTGAACTGCAAGCCGCCATTGATTCAAAAATTGGCTACCCCTGCATGGTCAAACCGGTGATGAGTTCATCGGGTAAGGGTCAGAGCAAGATTGCCCGTCCCGAGGATGTGGCCGCCGCCTGGGACCATGCCATGGCCGGTGGCCGGGTGAGCCACGGCCGGGTGATCGTGGAGGGCTTTATTGACTTCGACTATGAGATCACCCTGCTCACAGTGCGCGCACAGGGACAGGACAACACCATTCAAACCCATTTTTGTGCGCCGATTGGTCATGTGCAGGTCAATGGTGACTATGTGGAAAGCTGGCAGCCCCATCCGATGAGCGAAGTCGCCCTGCAAAAGAGCCGGGCCATCGCCAAGTCTGTAACCGACAACCTGGGTACGGGTCTGAACGGCGAGCCTTCCGGCCTCGGCCTGTTTGGCGTTGAACTGTTTGTCAAAGGCGATGAGGTGTGGTTCAGCGAGGTCAGTCCGCGTCCGCACGATACCGGTATGGTGACGCTTTGCTCGCAGGTGCAAACCCAGTTTGAACTGCATGCCCGTGCGATTCTTGGCCTGCCGGTTAACACGACGTTGAAAAGTCCAGGCGCCAGTGCCGTGATTTATGGCGGCATAGACAGCGTCGGTATTGTGTTTGACGGCGTGGCCGAAGCACTGCGGGTCCCGAACTCGGATATCCGCTTGTTCGGCAAGCCCGAAAGTTTTGTCAAACGCCGCATGGGCGTGGCGCTGGCTTTTGATGAGGATGTCGAAGTGGCCCGCCGCCATGCGAAGCAGGCCGCAGCGCTGGTCAAACCGCGAGCAGCAGGTTAGGAAAAAAATGCCGGCGTGTCGCATTGCGCCCAACCCATGACACAGGCCGTTCCGCGTCGGGTGCTGCCTGTGCTGGTGCTGGCGCAGTTTGCCGGAACTTCATTGTGGTTCGCTGTCAATGCGGTGATGCCGGATCTGCAGCGTGATTTGGGCTGGCCGGCCTCTGCTGTCGGCAGGCTGACCTCATCACTGCAATTCGGTTTTATTCTGGGCACGCTGGTTTTTGCACTGCTGGCTATTACCGACCGCTTTCCGGCCCGCCGGGTCTTTCTATTGAGCGCGCTGGCGGGAGCGTTCTGCACCCTGGGGGCGTGGTGGATGGTGCACAACTTCACAGCCTTGCTCTTGTGGCGCGCGGCAACCGGGTTTTTTCTGGCGGGTATTTATCCGGTGGGCATGAAGATCGCCGCGCAGTGGTACCGCCAGGGGCTGGGTGGGGCGCTGGGCCTGCTGGTTGGCGCGTTGGTACTTGGTTCCGCCAGTGCCCATGGGTTGCGTGCCCTGGGCAGCGACCTGCCCTGGCCTAGCGTCATGCTGGGCGTTGCAGCGTTGGCCGCCGGCGGCGGCGTGATGCTGTATGCGCTGTTGCCCGAGCCTCCTGACGCACCAGCTCG
>JANMBW010000335.1:0-3437 GCA_031360565.1 Polaromonas sp. | reverse complement strand
GGCAGGGGCTGAGGCTCAATGCGTGAATAAAAGCTGTCGCCCAGCGCAGCGAAACTGTTCAGCCACGCCGCACCCAAGCCCGGCCCATTGTTGGGAGGTGCCGAGTCAAGGGGTGCATCAGGCTGTGGCGGGACGGTCGTCAACATCGCCAAATTGTGTCTTAGATGGGTCTGGCCTACAGATTTGCGGGGAATCCCGTTTGCCGGTCATGCGTGAGTCCGGCATGATCGTGAACTGATCTGAAAAATCCGGATGAAGGGAGACCTAGAGATGCTTGGGTTAATGCAAAGCCAGCCGATGTTGATTTCTGGCCTGATTGAATTTGCGGAGCGGCATCACGGTGACGCAGAAATTGTCTCGCGCCGGGTCGAAGGCGACCTGCATCGCTATACCTACAAACAGGCCGCCGGGAGGGCGCGTCAAGTCGCCCGTGCGCTGGACGGCCTGAAGCTTGACTTTAGCGACCGGGTGGCGACTCTGGCCTGGAATGGTTACCGGCATTTTGAGCTGTATTACGGCGTCAGCGGATCGGGCAGGGTTCTGCACACCATCAACCCGCGCCTGCACCCCGACCAGATCGCCTGGATTGCCAACCATGCCGGTGACCGGGTGCTGTGCTTTGACCTGAGCTTTCTGCCGCTGGTGCAAGCGGTGCACGCCAAGTGCCCCACCATCGAGCACTACATTGCGCTCTGCGACGCGGACAAACTGCCCGAAGACTCGGGCGTGCCCAGGCTGATCAGCTACGAGCAATGGATCGCCGCGCAGCCAGGTGACTACATCTGGCCCACATTTGATGAAAACACCGCTTCGAGCATGTGTTACACCAGCGGAACCACGGGCAACCCGAAGGCAGCGCTTTACAGCCACCGCTCCAGCACGCTGCATGCGTATGCGGCAGCACTGCCCGATGTGATGTGCATCTCGGCCCGCGACGCCATCTTGCCGGTGGTGCCCATGTTTCATGTCAATGCCTGGGGCCTTCCCTATTCAGCGGCCCTGACCGGTGCCAAGCTGGTGTTTCCTGGCCCCGCGATGGACGGCAAGTCGGTTTATGAACTGATCGAGTCGGAAAAAGTCACCTATGCGGCTGGCGTGCCGACGGTTTGGCAAATGTTGCTGGGCCACATGAAGCCCGCCGGCTTGAAGTTTTCGACCCTGCGTCGTACCGTGATTGGCGGCTCGGCCTGCCCGCCTGCCATGATCAATGCCTTCCGGGACGACTACGGGGTCGAGGTGCTGCACGCCTGGGGCATGACCGAGATGAGTCCGCTGGGCACGCTGTGCACGCTGAAAAACAAGCATGACTCGCTACCAGACGACGAGAAAATGAAGATCCGTCTCAAACAAGGGCGGGCCATTTACGGCGTCGACATGAAGATCGTGGATGAAAGCGGCAAAGAACTGCCCTGGGACGGCAAGTCCTACGGCGATCTGTATGTCAGGGGGCCCTGGATCATTCGCGAGTATTACAAGGGTGAGGGTGGCGACCCATTGGTCGATGGCTGGTTTCCCACCGGCGACGTGGGCACCATTGATGCGGACGGCTATCTGCAAATCACCGATCGCAGCAAGGATGTCATCAAGTCGGGCGGCGAGTGGATCAGCTCGATTGATGTGGAAAACATAGCGGTCGCCCACCCGGCTGTCGCGATGGCGGCTTGCATCGGCATTGCCCACCCCAAATGGGACGAGCGGCCCATCATTGCGGTGGTCAAAAAACCGGGCATGGAGGTATCACGCGAGGAGTTGATCCGGTTTTATGACGGCAAGACTGCCAAATGGCAGATTCCGGACGATGTGGTATTTGTAGACAGCATTCCGCTGGGCGCCACCGGGAAAATGCTCAAGACCAAACTTCGCGACATGCTCAAAGACTACAAACTGCCGACCTGACCACCACGATTGAGAGTCCTGCACCCATGACCACCCGCTATACCGTTCACGGCACTGTTGCCCTGATTACCCTGAGCAATCCTCCCGTCAATGGCCTCGGCCACGCGACCCGGCTAAGCCTGACAGACCACTTGCAGCAAGCCAATGCCGACAGCGCCATCAAGTCCATCGTCATCACTGGCGCCGGCAAGGCGTTTTCGGGTGGCGCAGACATCAAGGAATTTGGTACGCCCAAGGCGCTTCTGGAGCCCAATTTACTGAGCGTCATCAGTGCCATTGAAAATTCGGCCAAGCCAGTTGTGGCGGCGATCCATTCAGTCTGCATGGGCGGTGGCCTGGAACTGGCGCTCGGATGCCACTACCGGATTGCTGCTCCGGGTTGCAGCGTGGCGCTTCCTGAAGTCAAGCTGGGGCTGCTGCCGGGTGCTGGTGGGACCCAGCGGCTGCCGCGTGCCATCGGGGTCGAGCCGGCGCTCAACATGATCGTTAGCGGGGAGCCAGTCCAGAGCGAGTTGCTGGCGCAGATTCCTGGGCAAAAGTTGTTCGACAGCATGGCTTCGTCGGTCGAATCGCTGGCAGACCAAGCGTTGGCGTTTGCGCAAACCGTGGCCGATATTCGTCCTATTCCCCTGGTGCGCAACTTGCCCTGCAAGCATCCAAATGGCGATGCCTTCTTTCAGTTTGCGCGCAATACCGTGGGCAGCCTGTCGAAAAATTTTCTAGCGCCGCTCAAGTGTGTGGACGCAGTGGAGGCCGCCACGCTGCGCCCGTTTGCGGAGGGTCTGCAGTTCGAGCGCGAGTTGTTTGTCAATCTTATGTTGACGCCGCAAAGCCGGGCGCTGCGCCATGTTTTTATGGCAGAACGCGCCGCTTCCAAGATTCCGGATGTGGCACCCGACACGCCCCTGCGCGACATCCGCTCTGTTGCGGTGATTGGTGCGGGCACCATGGGTGGCGGCATTGCCATGAACTTTCTCAACGCGGGCATACCGGTGACGATGCTGGAGATGCAGCAGCAGGCACTCGATCGCGGCCTGGCCACCATCCGAAAAAACTATGAAGCGCAGGTTAAAAAGGGCAAGCTCAAGCAGGAAAAATACGAGCAGCGCATGAGCCTGCTGAGCACCACTCTGAGCTATGACGCTATCGAGAATGCTGACCTTGTGATCGAAGCTGTTTTTGAGGAGCTTGGCGTCAAGGAGAAAGTTTTTACAGCGCTCGATCGCGTGATGAAACCGGGCGCCATCCTGGCATCGAACACTTCTACTCTTGACATCAACCGGATCGCTGGCTTCACGAAACGCCCTCAAGACGTACTCGGCACCCACTTTTTCAGTCCGGCCAATGTGATGAAACTGCTGGAGGTGGTACGCGGCGAAAAAACCGCCAAGGACGTGCTGGCCACAGTCATGACCTTGGCCAAAAAGATCCGGAAAACCGCTGTGGTGTCAGGCGTGTGCGACGGATTTATTGGCAACCGTATGGTTGAGCAGTACCTGCGCCAGGCTGGCTTTTTGTTGGAAGAAGGTAGCACGCCCGCG
>JANMBW010000318.1:0-2372 GCA_031360565.1 Polaromonas sp. | reverse complement strand
GGGTGGTTTTGCCGCAGCCCGGCTCGCCGGCAATCAGGTTGAATGACAGCTCGGGAATGCCGCCGCCCAGCACGTCGTCGAGGCCGGGTATGCCTGTGGTCAGCCGGTTGATGATCAAGGGGTTGCTCATGAAAAAGTGTCCTTGGCGGAGGCGCCGCTGTGATTGCCATGCCCGACGGACTGCAACAATTGATCATCAACCGGCTGACCACAGGCATACCCGGCCTCGACGACGTGCTGGGCGGCGGCATTCCCGAGCTGTCATTCAACCTGATTGCCGGCGAGCCGGGCTGCGGCAAAACCACCCTGGCGCACCAGATGATGTTTGCGCTGGCCACACCCGAGCGGCCCGCCCTGTATTTCACGGTGCTGGGCGAGCCCGCGCTCAAAATGCTGCGCTACCAGCAGCAATTCACCTTTTTTCAGAACGATGCGGTCAACCGCGCGGTTTACTTCATCAGTCTGGCGGACGATGCACTGACTGGCGACCTGGAAAAAGTCCTCTCCCGCATTGCAGCTGAAGTCAGGGCGCGCAAGCCGGCCTTTGTTTTTGTCGACTCATTTCGCTCGGCGCTGCTTGCCAGTCGACCGGTGGGCGACCCGTACAACCATCTCCAGCAATTTGTTCAACGCCTGGGCACGCTGGCAGCGAGCTGGCAGGTCACGGCTTTTTTGGTGGGCGAGTATTTCTGCAACTCCGAGCACGAGCCGGTTTTTTCGGTCGCTGACGGATTGATCAAGCTCCAGCAAAGCGTGCAGCGCAACTCCATGGTGCGAAAGATTGAAATCCTCAAAATGCGCGGCCAGCCCACGCTGGCTGGGTTGCATACCTTCCGCATCAACGGATCGGGCATCGAGATATTCCCCCCTGCAACCTTTGTGATGCTCGCTGGCGGTGACGCCAGCCCGCCAACATCGACCGACCGCGTCATGACTGGCACACCTGGCTTAGACGCCATGTTGGGCGGTGGCCTACCACGCGGGTTTTCCGTGCTGATCGCTGGACCTTCTGGCTCGGGAAAAAGCATTTTGGCGCGCGCGTTTCTGGAAGAAGGTGCCCGCTGCGGTGAGACCGGCATCATTGCGGCCTTTGAGCAGCATCCCAACCGCTCGCGCAACCCCGCCATCATCGCCCTGATTAAAAGCGGCAAGGTCAGTCTGGTCGACGGCAGAGCGCCCGTTTTGTCTATCGTGTAAATCCTGAAACTGATCATCCGGTAAATCACGCCCCTCAAAGCGACCCGGGTGGTGATTGATTCACTCTCGGGCTTCGAGCTGACGGTAGCGCCGACTTTTCGCGCAGATTTTCGAGAATCCCTGTCGCGTCTGGTCATTGCTCTGGCCGGCACTGGCGTCACGGTGGTGGTGACCTCGGAGCTTGAAGACCGTTATACCGACCTGCGCTTCAGTCCGTATGGCACCGCCTTTCTTACCGATGCCATCATCGTGCAGCGCTACATTGAAATTGAAAGCCGCTTGCGCCGGGTGATGGCGGTGGTCAAGGTGCGGGCCAGCGCCCACTCCAATGAACTGCGCGAGTACACCATCAACGACAACGGGATCCAGATTGGCGAGATGCTGCCCGAGCAGCAGGGCTTGCTGGTGGGCGTACCCCGACTGCGCGAGCCCGAGGGGTTTGCCAAGCCCGACAAGAGCGCCCTGGTACTGGACTTGCCAGCATGAAGGCCGTGACCCCCTCCACGCACGGCGCTGACGGCCGGGCCAACAATGAACTGGCCCAGCTTTACCACCGGGCCAAAGACGCACGAACCGAGCTGGCGCGGGTGCTGCAAAGCGCCAACGCGGCTGAATATCGGTTAGCCGCCATGGGCGAAGCCGGGTGGGTGGACTCGGCCGATGCGGTTCAGCTGGTCGAGGCCAACCAGCAATTGCTGCTGTCCAGCCTGCAGGCCCTGTCGGATGCCGATGAATGTCGCTCGGCCCTGCGGGAGGCGTCGCAGTCGGCAGTGTTGGACAGCCTGACCCAACTTCCCAACCAGGTGGTCTTGCTCGACCGATTGAAGCAGGCCATTGCCGCAGCCAAACGCCATGGCGGTTGCCTGGCCGTGCTCAGTCTGGACATCAGCCCCTTCACCCAAATCGACACCTCCCTCGGTGATGGCGCTGCCGATCAGGTGCTGCAGCGCGTCGCCCACAGCCTGTCGCATCTGGTACGCGACTGCGACACGGTCAGCCGTCACGGTCGCGAGGCGTTTTTGTTTCTGCTCACCGGTCTGGCGCAAACCGCCGATGCGGTGGTGGTGGCGCGCAAGGTCATGGAGGCGCTCGACCAGCCGAGTCGGGTCGGTGACCACGTGCTTCGCCTGTCGGCATGCCTGGGTATCAGCATCTATCCCGACGATGGCGGCGAC
>JANMBW010000274.1:0-4599 GCA_031360565.1 Polaromonas sp. | reverse complement strand
GCCAGAAACTGGCCCTTTTTGATGTTGACCGGTTTGCCAGACTGGGCGACTGCGTGAATGAAGTCGGTTTGACGGCATAAAAATGCAGGCGTCTGCAGGACGTCCACCACCGCTGCAACGCTTGCGATATCGGTTTCGGAGTGCACGTCGGTGAGGATGGGAACGCCCAGATCACGTTTGACTTTGGCCAAAATTTCGAGACCCTTTTGCATGCCTGGGCCGCGAAAGCTGGTGCCGCTGGAACGATTGGCCTTGTCATAGCTCGACTTGAAGATAAACGGAATGCCCAGGCTGGCGGTGATCTCCTTGAGCCTGCCTGCGGTGTCCATCTGCAGTTGCTCTGACTCGATCACGCAGGGCCCGGCAATCAGGAAAAAAGGCTGATCGAGTCCGATCTCATATCCACACAGTTTCATGCTTTTTCCTCAAGCCACCACTTTGAGCGTCTTGCCTTCAATCCGGTGGTCCAGCGTGGCTTTGATGTAGGCGTTAAACAGCGGGTGCCCAGCCCAAGGGGTGGATTTGAATTCCGGGTGAAACTGCACGCCCACATACCAGGGGTGAACCGACCGGGGCAGCTCGACAATTTCAGTGAGCTGTTCTCTTTGGGTGAGCGCAGAAATGACCAGGCCCGCATCACGCAAGCGATCGAGGTAATTGACGTTGGCTTCATAGCGGTGTCTATGTCTTTCGGTCACCACATCGCCGTAAATCTGATGCGCCAGCGTTTCCTTTGAGACATCCGAACTTTGTGCACCCAGCCGCATCGTGCCACCCAAGTCGGATTGCCCGTCGCGTGTCTTGATGGTGCCGTCGGCATCCTGCCATTCAGCAATCAGCGCAATCACCGGATGCGGGGTATGCGGATCAAACTCGGTGCTGTTAGCGTTTTTCAGGCCAGCGACATGCCGCGCAAATTCAATCGTGGCAACCTGCATGCCCAGACAAATGCCCAGATAGGGCACTTTGTTTTCCCGCGCGTAGCGGGCCGCGCAGATCTTGCCCTCGACGCCGCGCACACCGAAGCCGCCCGGCACCAAGATGCCATCAAACTTGGCCAGGCGCGAGACGTTGTCTGGCGTGATGGCTTCCGAGTCCACATACTCGACCACCACCTTGGCGTGGTTGTGCATGCCCGCATGCTTGAGCGCTTCATTGAGCGATTTGTAGCTGTCGGACAGCTCGACATACTTGCCCACCATGGCAATGTTGACTTCGTTCTGCGGATGCTCGGTTTCATAAACCAGGTCATCCCAACGCTTGAGGTTGGCAGGTGGGGTATTGAGGCGAAGCTTGTCGCAGATCAGACCGTCCAGCCCCTGCTCGTGCAGCATGCGGGGAACCTTATAAATCGTGTCCACGTCCCACATTGAGATCACACCCCACTCTGGCACGTTGGAGAACAGGGAGATCTTGTCGCGTTCTTCTTTCGGAATGCGGCGGTCTGCCCGGCACAGCAAGACATCGGCCTGAATACCAATTTCACGCAGCTGTTTGGCGGTGTGTTGGGTGGGTTTGGTTTTAAGCTCTCCTGCAGCGGCTATCCACGGCACATAACTGAGGTGAACAAAAGCGGTGTTGTTGGCACCGAGTCGCAGACTCATTTGCCGCACGGCTTCCAGAAAGGGCAGTGATTCAATGTCGCCGACGGTACCGCCGATCTCAACAATCGCTACGTCCACTGCATCCGGTGTCTCGAAGCCCGCACCGCGCTTGACAAACTCCTGAATTTCGTTGGTGACATGCGGAATGACCTGAACAGTTTTGCCGAGGTAATCGCCCCGTCGCTCTTTTTCGAGAACGCTTTTGTATATTTGACCCGTCGTGAAATTGTTGGCCTTGCGCATGCGCGTTTCAATAAAGCGCTCGTAATGGCCCAGGTCCAGGTCTGTTTCTGCGCCGTCGTCGGTCACAAAAACTTCGCCATGCTGAAAAGGTGACATGGTGCCGGGGTCCACGTTCAAATACGGGTCCAGCTTGATGAGAGTGACGTTGAGGCCGCGAGATTCGAGCAGTGCAGCAAGGGAAGCGGAGGCGATTCCCTTGCCCAGGGAAGACACAACACCGCCGGTGACGAAGACAAATTTGGTCATGTCAGGTACGAGGCAGATGCTCGTCTAGGTGGGAAATGGAGATTATAGGCGGTGGCCTTTTAGCCAGCGTTGAAAATCAGCAAGCTGATACATTGCGGGCATGACGATGCAATCACATGATCTGGAAAACAGCGTGGACCCGGGCGCTCCGCTTGAACTGGCCGGAAAACACATTGTGCTGGGTCTTTCCGGGGGTATTGCCTGCTACAAATCGGCAGAATTGTGCCGCGCGATGGTGAAAGCCGGAGCCACCGTCCAGGTCGTGATGACCGCAGCTGCAGAGCAATTCATCACGCCCGTCACCATGCAGGCGCTGAGCGGCCGGCCGGTCTATTCCAGCCAATGGGATGTGCGCGAGGCCAACGGCATGGCACATATCAACCTGTCGCGTGAGGCCGACGCGATAGTGATCGCACCATGCAGCGCAGACTTTATGGCCAAACTTCTGCACGGTCGTGCGGACGACCTGCTCAGCCTGATGTGCCTGGCCCGGCCGGTGGATAAGGTGCCGCTGCTGGTGGCGCCGGCCATGAACCGCGAGATGTATGCGCACCCCGCCACACAGCGCAATCTGGCGCAACTCGCCTTGGACGGCGCGACGGTACTGGGAGTCGGCCATGGCTTCCAGGCTTGTGGTGAAACTGGCGATGGCAGGATGCTGGAACCCGAGCAACTGCTGGAAGACATCATCGCGTTTTTTGCGCCTAAATGGCTTGCTGGCGAGCATGTGCTGGTCACTGCCGGTCCCACTTACGAGGCGATCGACCCGGTACGTGGCATCACCAATTTGTCGAGTGGCAAGATGGGTTTTGCAATTGCCCGCGCCGCCCAGGAGGCCGGCGCCCAGGTTACGCTGGTGGCAGGACCGGTCAGCCTTCCGACGCCGCGGGGAGTCAGTCGGATGGATGTCAAATCTGCACAAAATATGCTTGAAGCCGTTGTACTTCGTGCGCCGGAAGCTAGTATTTTTATAGCAAATGCGGCAGTGGCGGATTGGCGACCGAACAGGCGAGCCAGTCAAAAAATCAAGAAGCAAGAGCTGTCGCAGGGCCAAGCGCCAACCCTGGAGTTTGTCGAAAACCCGGACATTCTTGCAACTGTGGCGCGCAGTGAAAGGGCGGTTAGCGGTGCCCTGTATTGCGTCGGGTTTGCGGCTGAGAGTGAGCAACTTGAGCAGCATGCCAAAACCAAGCGGGCGCGCAAGGGGGTTCCGCTACTGGTCGCTAATCTGGGGCCAGATACCTTTGGCCTTGACCACAACGCCTTGTTGTTGATCGACGCGCAGGGCGTAACCGAAATTGCCCGAGCGTCAAAACGGGTGCTGGCTCAGCGTCTGGTGAAGGAAATCTCCGAGCGCCGGCGCTGACGCCCGGCCAGTTCAAATCAGTCTGGTTTGGGTGCATCCAGGTCGCCGCGGTATTCAATCTTGCCACGCATCCGCGCACGCGGGTGAACATCCATGACCTCGTCGTAGCTGGCGTCGCCCAACAAAGTTGCCGACCCGGTGATTTCCAAAGCCTTGCGGGCAATCACGCTGCCCACCACTTTGCCTTCTATAAAGATGTAGTCGGCTTCCAATCGGGTGTTTTCCACCACCCCCGTGGCGCCGATGTGAATGGTTCCGCCCGTGTCAAAACTGATGTTGCCTTTGAGCGTGCCGTCAACCTTGATGCCGAGGTCGCGTGCCGTCTGGAAGGATCCGTCAAACACTGCCCCCTCAGCAATCAGGCTGGAAATGGCGGACAGCCTTTCAGTGGGTACAAGGCGGGTCATGGATGGCTCGGAACGGATTTTCATGGGGGAGACTCCTTCAGTAAAAGTTGAATTTCAGGCCTGAGCCGCAGGGGTGATGGCACGGTGCTGGCTGGGGAATTGACCGATACATCGGGAAAGGGCTTTGGTGCCGCTGAACCGATCTTTGTAGTACCCAACACGGTAGCCATCTGCAGTTTGAGTGCATCTGCTGCTGGCAACCCGGCGAGACTTTTGGCTTTGCTGCTGGCCGTGTTGGTGGCAGACGGGTCGGCTACGCGTTCGCTGGTGGGTGCCAGACTGGCTACTTGAGGCTCCGTGCGATGAAGCAGTCCTACCTGGATGGCCAGCAAGTAAAGCGCAAGCGGTGGAGCGCCAAAAACGAAAACCTTTTTTCCGTACCGCCATGACCAGTACAACGCCCAGCGCCAGGCCTGCCGCCGGCCGGCCACTCGGCGATCGCGCTGCCAACTCGCTTGCAGAGCTGCCTGCCGCAAGGTGTTGCTGTCGATGACCGGGAACGGTTCCCGAGCGGTATACCGCCGATTGGACGAGGCTGACCTGAATAAGAGGGCTTTCAAAACCATTGCATGGCACGTGAACTCACCTGTTGTCAGAGGGCTTGGTCCGGATTGTGTGTGGGTATGTCGGCTGGTTCATTTTTCACTGACTCGTGCCTAAGTTTGGCCGCCGTCGAAGCGCCAGAGCCCACCGCACCGCCCGTGTCGGGTCCAACCGCTTTTTCCAGGGTGGC
>JANMBW010000252.1:0-3415 GCA_031360565.1 Polaromonas sp. | reverse complement strand
GTCATAGTCAAAGTAATCGCGAAACTTGGCGACGTCGCTGTTGTTCTCGTCATTGCCAGCGTCGAGCTAGGCTCTGAACAAGCCTTCTGCCCAAAGCCAGCTACGCAAGCCTTGCACCAGCGAGGCGTCTTAGTCCCAGCGCTCGCTCAAAATGTCGCGTACGCCATCGAGCACGGCCTGCACGCTCGTGAAATCGTCTCCGGCTTCGTTCTTTTCTGGTTTGACAAAGCTCGCCGCCTCGTCTTGCGGCACCAGCATGGGGTCAGCAAAGAGCCGATCTGCCAGTGGCTCGATGCCGGCCTCGCGCGCCATCTGGCCCTTGGTGCGGCGCTTGGGCTTGTAGGGCAGGTACAGGTCTTCCAGGTCCTGCTTGGTAGCGGCCAGCTCGATGACAGCGCGCAGTGCTGGGGTGAGCTTGCCCTGCTCGTCAATGCTCTTTAGCACCGCGTCACGGCGTTCTTCAAGTTCGCGCAGGTAGCCCAGCCGGTAGGCCAGCTCGCGCAATTGAATGTCGTCCAGACCGCCGGTGGCTTCCTTGCGGTAGCGGGCAATAAACGGAACGGTGGCACCCCCGTCGAGCAGCTCCACCGCCGCTTTGACCTGATGGTCTTGCACGCTGATTTCGAGCGCGATCTGGCGAATAATTTTTTGCATGAAGGCTGTTTCTGTCCTGCACAAACTGACGTTGCGGGGGCGCATTGTCCCACAGCAAAAAAAGAAGAACTGTCAGAAAATCAGGTCGGATAGATCACTACGGCAATAAGCCGATCAAGGAGTTGAAGATGCGAGCGAGAACCCTGATTTTGATTTTTGGCATCATGCTGGTAGCCGGCTTCGCCGCCCTCAATGTGGATGAGTTCACGCGTCCAAGTTTGCTGAGCCTGGGCTTTACCACCATCACGGTCCCGCTTGGCATGGTGATGCTGCTGCTGCTGGTGGCCGTCATGCTGGTGTTTCTGGCCACCACGCTTTATATCCAGAGCGCCAACCTGCTGGAGACCCGCCAGTATGCGCGTGACCTGAATGTCCAGCGCGAGCTGGCAGACAAGGCCGAGGCGTCCCGCTTCACCGAACTGCGCCGTTATCTTGAGGCGCAAACCCACGCCGCCCTGCAACGCGAGACGGCAAATGTCACCGCCATGAACGAACGCATGGTGCAACTCCAGGCCGCGCTGATGCGCAGAATGGAAGTGTCGGACAACACCACCGCGGCCTACATGGGGCAACTTGAAGACCGGCTGGAGCGCAACCGCGCCTAAACCGGTTGGCTAAAGTTGAATCGGTGTAAGAACTTCCAAAGACTGGCGACCAAGCTCAAAGCAGGTTTAAACCCAGGCCGTTGAGGCTTGGGTGTAATCCGTTTACAACCCTTTGGAGCGCCGCCATGTTCTTACGCACCCTGCCCCCTACACCCCCGCAGTATCGGCACGGTGCTACAGGTTTAATAGCTATCGGCCTCCTGTTAACGAGCGCTGGCAATGCTTTTTCCCAGTCAAACCAGTGCACGGTGAGCTCGGGTGCCAGCATCACCCCGGTGATCGAGCTGTACACCTCCGAAGGCTGCAGTTCCTGCCCGCCGGCTGACAAGTGGGCCTCCACCTTCAAGGACAAGGTAAAAAGCGGCGGCGCTGTGGTTCAGGCTTTTCACGTCGGCTATTGGGACCAGCTCGGTTGGGTTGACCGCTTCGCCGCACCGGCTTACACCAGCCGCCAACGCGACATTGCCGCCAAAAACAAACTGCGGAATATTTACACCCCGCAAGCTGTCCTGAACGGAAAAGACTGGCCGAACTGGGCTCAAGGCGCTCCGTCAGGGGCCAACGCAGAGCCCGCCCGCACCAGCATTGCCCTGAAGCAACTCGCCCCCGACCAGTACGAAGCCAGTGTGACGCCGCTGCCGGGGGCAAGCAGCCCGACTTCGTGGTCGGCTTACTGGACGGTTACCGAGCATGGCCATCAATCGAAAGTAAAGGCAGGTGAAAACTCGGGTGAACTGCTCAAGCACGACTTTGTGGTGCGCCAGTACACCCAGGCGGGCGACTACACCACCGCCGCCGGCACGCCCCAAAAACTGCAGTGGCGCAGCATTGCCGCCACGCCTGGCCATCCGCGTCAGGTCAATCTGGTGGTGTTTGAGACGCAGACCGGCAAGACACTTCAGGCGGTCAGCCTGCAGTGCCCGGCTTGAGCTCCCTTCCGCTCCCTTCCGCTCCCTTCCGCTCGCTCCTGCGACTGCATTCGCTGCTCAGCTAGCCCGGCCTATGTGGGCTAACGCACAGACACGCCATGCTTCACATGAAAATATCGTGCTTTGCGCTCCAATACGGGCTGACGGCCTACAGGCTGCAACAACATCGGTTAAACCCTGCCGGGTGCGCGGCCTGATTCAACATATTGCCTGAAGGTGCCTCAAATCAGTCCAATTTACGCATCAAAATCGGCTCAAGCCAAGGCAGAATGGCACTATTATGCTATTAGTTTAGTAGCAATTTAAATACGGGAAGGACAAAGACTAAACTTCGAACCATCGGAGCAAGGGCGATGGAAATCGCAGTAACGGGACGTGGCCATGACAGCAAAGAAAAACACGGGCGACAAGTCCACCTCCAACTCTGCTGCGTCAGAGCCACCAGCAACCCAGCCGGCTGACGCGCCCACACCGGAGCACCACGCGAGCGGCAATTTCCCGATTGTCGGAATTGGCGCTTCAGCAGGCGGGTTGGCTGCCTTCCGGGCATTTTTATCGGGCCTGCCAGCAGGCACTGACCCGGGTATGGCCTTTGTGCTGGTTCAGCATCTGGCGCCCGACCATGACAGCCTGCTGTGCGAATTGATTCAGCGCTGCACCCACCTGCCGGTGTTTGAGGTTGACGACGGCATGGTGGTGCAAATCAACTGCGTCTACATTATTCCGCCCAATCGGGACATGGCTTTTTTAAACGGTTCGCTGCAACTGCTCGAGCCGATTGCGCCGCGCGGGCACCGGCTGCCGATTGATTACCTGTTTCGCTCGCTGGCCCAGGACCAGCGTGAGCGCGCCATCGGCATCGTGCTGTCCGGAGCGGGCAGCGACGGTACGCTGGGGGTGCGAGCGATCAAGGCCGAGGGCGGCATGGTGATGGCCCAAACCCCTGGCCAGAGCGAGTTTGACAGCATGCCCGTCAGCGCCCTGTCGACCGGGCTGGTTGACTATGATCTGCCGCCGGCAGAAATGATGCCGCAGTTGATCGCCTATGCCAACCATGCCTTTCGTACGCCTGGGGTTCTGGCAGAACTGCCACAGTTGCAAAACGATAACGCCCTTAAAAAAATCTGCATTCTGCTGCGTGCCCATACCCGGCTGGATTTTTCCCAATACAAGACCAGCACGATTTACCGCCGGATCGAGCGCCGCATGGCGGTGCACCAGATCGAG
>JANMBW010000192.1:0-2816 GCA_031360565.1 Polaromonas sp. | reverse complement strand
CCATATTGAAGCAAAAAACACGGTGTTGAACCAGGTCGAGTACGTCGTGCTCGACGAGGCTGACCGCATGCTCGATATCGGCTTTGTGCCCGACCTTCAGCGCATCTTGAGTTACCTGCCCAAGCAGCGGATCACCTTGTTGTTCTCGGCCACTTATTCACCCGAGAACAAACGACTAGCATCGAGCTATCTGCAGGACCCGGTGACGATTGAAGTGGCGCGATCCAATGCAACGGCGTCGACCGTCGAACAGCATTTCTACAGCGTGGGCGCTGATGACAAGCGGCGCGCGCTGCACCAGATTCTCAAGGCCCGCGGCATGAAGCAGGCTTTTGTGTTTGTTAACAGCAAGCTCGGCTGTGCCCGGCTGGCCCGTTCGCTGGAGCGGGAAGGTCTGAAGACCACTGCCCTGCATGGCGACAAAAGCCAGGACGAACGCCTCAAAGCGCTGGAAGCATTCAAGAAGGGCGAAGTCGATCTGCTGGTCTGTACCGACGTGGCCGCGCGGGGCTTGGACATCAAGGACGTGCCGGCAGTGTTCAACTTCGATGTGCCCTTCAATGCTGAAGACTATGTTCACCGGATTGGCCGCACCGGTCGTGCGGGCGCGTCGGGTTTGGCCGTGAGCTTTGTAGCGAGCAGTGACCAGCGCCTGGTGGCTGACATCGAAAAGCTCATCAAAACCAAGATCGAACTTGAACCGATGGAGTTTGAGGAAGACCAGCCGCGCATCAGCGTGCAGGGTCGCATCAATGATGGCCGGCGTATGTACCGCGAAGGCGAGGCGATTGCCGCTCGTGAACCGCGGGAGGCCCGTGACCGCCCTGAGCGTCGCGAGCGTCGGGACTTCATGCCGCAGCACCAGCCTGTGGCGGTCAGAGATTCGTTTTTCGACCAGCCTTATGAGGCTCCTGTCGCGGCGGATGTGATACCAGCATGGGACGCGGCAGCCAAGGCTATTCCCGCTCGAAGCGGTGTATCGGCCAACATCAAGCCTAAGAAAAAAATCGCTGCCCTGTTCAAAATCACTGCGTGAGTCGCAGCGTGTGCAACCGTTAAACCGGCGACTTCAGTAGATCGGCTGAACAGCCCGTCGGATGCCGCCTACGGCGTCCAACGTGTCCTTCCGGTGGCATCTTCCTTATCCGTTTTTTAAACTGTCGGGATGGTTGTTGAGCCCGCACTGCATCGCAAAACTCTGGCAAATCAGGCCCGTGAATGGGCCCGACACATTTACCGGCCACTCTGGCGGGCCATCACTCAATGGATAGATGCTGACGGCCTGCGTATGAGCGCCGCCATGTCTTTTTACGGCATTTTGAGCCTTGCGCCGCTGCTGGTCTTGATGGTTGCGGTGCTGGCCTGGTGGTTGGACCGCAGCTATGTTGAAACTGTTCTGGTGGCGCAGATCCGAAGCGTGGTGGGCGAACAGGGCGCCTTGCTGATTCAGCAGGCGATATCGAGTGCCCAAAAACCCAGTGAAGGCATTGCTGCCTCGTTGTTTGCTCTGTTGCTGCTGTTGTCCGGAGCTACCGGCGTATTTGCTGAACTGCAGGACGCATTCGAGCGTCTGTGGCGGCAGGGGACCGGCGAGGCACCCAAGCAAAAGTGGTGGTATGGCGCGTCGCTTCGATTCCGGGGACTGGCTTACGTCCTGGCTTTCGGCTTTTTACTGCTGGTGTCGTTGGTGGTGTCTACTTCTTTGGGGCTGTTGTCGGTCTGGGCCGGTCACTATTTTCCCTTTGAAAGGATAGCAGCGGCCATTAACACGCTGGTGTCATTCGGGTTCTGCACCGCCTTGTTTGTCGCGCTGATGCGGATGAGCGCGGGCCCGAAACCAGCCCTGCGCTACCTGGTTCTTGGAGCGGCTGTAGGCGCACTGTTGTTTGAAGGGGGCAAGCACCTGATGGCGCTTTATCTCTCAACTGCTGCAGTGGTGTCAGCTTATGGGGCAGCGGGTTCGCTGGTGGTGATTTTGATGTGGATTTATTTTTCATCCGCTGTGCTGCTGCTGGGTGCCAGCATGGCTCGTGCCTGGTCTGATGAAGCCCGCGCACAGGAGGCTTGTACGGACTAAAAGCAACCACTTTCAGCCTGGCTCTTGCGACGCCTCACAGCGGACCTGAATCAGTTCGAATGAGCCCTCAGTGGCGCCCAGGCGCGCTGCGGTCAGGCACCCCCCCCAAACGCAGCCGGTATCGAGGGGCAAAATATTCTTGTGCAAATTCGTCTTTCCCCCGGTGCTGCTTGCTAGCGTGGACCAGTGCCCAAAGGCAATCGGTTGGTCCGCAGTGGCCCGACCCGGGACATCAAACCATGGCAGGTAACCGGATGGCGGGTTTTCTGCACTGTCCTTGGCGGTCAATTCCATCACGCCGTCGGGGCTGCAAAAGCGCAGGCGCGTGAGGGCGTTCACGATGACCCGCAGCCGGTCGGGACCTCGCAGACTGTCGTTCCAGGCGGCAGGCGCATCGCCGTACATCGCGCCAAGAAATGCTTTCAGATCTGGCCCGCGCAGGGCTTGCTCCACTTCAGAGGCCAGTGAGACGGTGAGCGCTGCATCCCACTTCGGCAATACCCCGGCATGCACCATCAGCCAGCCATGACGCAACAGAGCCATCGGACGATGCCTGAGCCAATCGATCAATTCTGCGCCGCTAGCGTCCCCGAGAATTCCGTGCAGCGTGTCTTTGCGGCCCGATCGCCTGACGCCGTGCCAGACTGCCAGCAGGTGCAAATCGTGGTTTCCCAACACGGCCTGCGCGGCATTGCCAAGTGCCATCAGGTGCTGTAGCACTTTTAAGGAATCAGGTCCA
>JANMBW010000374.1:0-4653 GCA_031360565.1 Polaromonas sp. | reverse complement strand
GGTGATGGGATGCTTGAGAAAGATGGGATGCGAGACCGGTGGTTTGGCTTTTCGCTGCGCATCGGTAAGCGCTGGCCGGGTACTGCCTTTTTCGCTACGCATCTTGTCCCAGAATTTGGCGAAATCGTGGGTGACTGTCATGCCTGCCAATTGCTTTTTCAATTCTGCCGGCAGGTCCTCATAAGCGGCATGCATATTGCAAAACTCGGTATTGCCCAAGGGTTCGCCATTGCGGTGTGGAATCTCAATGCCATACAGAACATTGGTGAAGGCAATCATGCTGCTGTAAGACATGTCGGTATGCCAGTCTTGACCCGCGTCGCTCATACCAAGGGGTTTGCCGTTTTCGACCTTGTTGGAAAGAATCATGACCTCAGGTAGCCCTGGCTCCTGAAACAGATTGGCGACATTGATTTCCAGACGGCCAAATCGCTCCGAAAATTGTTTTAGCTGCAGGGAGGTCAGCGTTTGCTTGGGATAGCTCAACACGCCATAGTGTCCCAGCGCTTGCTCCAGAGCTCTAAACGTTTCATCAGACAATGGTTTTGAAAGGTCAATACCTTCCACGCGCGCACCGAGGGACTGGCCACTGGGGATAAATTTCATGATGGTTCCTTAGTTGGGTTCAAGGGGGTAGCTGACTGGGAGGGGCTTATCGATTAACCAAATAAATTCAATTCGCGTCGCTCGCAAAATCAAATTCTGGTGTGAAGGTCATGGCCGCAATTTGCCAAGAATCGTCCTGTGGCCGCATGGAGGCGTGAACAATCGACATGCGAAATGGGCGGCTGATGGCCACCGGTCCAGTGTGCAGGGTGCCGTCGTCGAAGCGGTAGGCTGTCATGTAGGCCACCAGATGCATGAGCCCAGCTGCCTGCGAATCAATGAAGGTGTTGCTGATGACGTGCCGGATGCGCTGCGTGGTGGACCTTTTTTGCATCGCATTCATGATCTGGTTTCTGCCTTGCAATAGTTCACCCTGGCGGAGCAGCGTGCCGTCTGGTTCAAAGGTCTTGACCAGTCGTTCGTAATTCGCGGTGTCGAGGGCATGGAACATCTCATGCATCACCTGGGTGCATCCTGACAGCGCCAAGTCCACCTCTGCAGTCATCCAGTCTCCTTCTGTTTTGCGTTCCCGATCAGGGCGGTTGCACGCATGAACGGGTCGGCTTGCAAGCTCTTTGGATTCTAGGTATTCACCCGCGCTCGACATAGCCTCTTAACCGGAATATATTGTTCTCATTTTGGAAACTATCAACGCGTTATGGATCGTTTGAAGGCGATTGAAATTTTTTCGGAGGTCGCCAGGGGACGAAGCTTTACCGCGGCAGCCCAGCGTTTGGGCATGGCCAAGGGAAACGTCACCAAACATGTGAAGTGGCTTGAAGATTTGCTCGGTGCTCAACTACTGGCCAGAACCACCAAGAGCGTCAGTTTGACAGAGGCAGGTCTGTCATTGCTGGAAGGCGGTCAGAACCTGCTCGATGGCCTTGATGCATTGGAAGCAGCTGTCCGCGGTGCTGTCAAGGATTCGAAAGGCACGATTCGGGTGGGTACGCCACCATCGTTTGGTGCGGCCCATCTGGTGCCGCTGGTAACGGCCTTTTCGGCGATCCACACTGCCATTCAGTTCGCCCTGCATCTGGATGACGGTCGGGTGGATATTGCAGCCGAAGGCTTGGATTTGTCTTTGCGGATTGCGCCATCACTGAAAGATACCAGTCTGGTGGCGCAAAAGCTTGGCAGTGTGCCGCAACTGCTGGTGGCGTCGCCGGCTTATCTCCTTGCACGCGGCAAGCCGCAAACGCCAGATGACCTGACCGGGCACGATTGTCTGGTGCACGCGCTCAAGGCACCCACCAACTTTTGGACCTTTACCGGTTCTGGCGGCAAGCAATCGGTAAGGGTGTCGGGTTCCATGCGCGCTAATTTTGGTGAGCCCTTAAGGCATGCAGCGCTGTTGGGCCAGGGAATATCCATGCATCCGAATTACATGGTGACGCAAGACATTCAGAAGGGCCGGCTCAAATGGCTGTTACCTGCCTACCAGCCCGACGGATTGGATATTTACGCCATGTACCCCAGCAGGCGAAACTTGCCCGGCCGGGTACGCCTGTTTCTGGAATTTCTAAGAGAGCGTTTTCAAAACCATCCCAATTGGGACATTCAAGCCGGGTCAGAATAATCAGGCTGCTTTGGAGCGGGTGAAGGGAATCGAACCCTCGTATGAAGCTTGGGAAGCTGCCGTTCTACCATTGAACTACACCCGCGCAACTTCGATTGTAAATGCAGCCGTGTAGCCGAACGCACTAGGCCAGTCGAGCCCGGGTAGAACGCCCGCGCGCCAGGCGTTTTATTTCTGGATGTCACCCAGGCAGAGGTATTTCATCTCGAGGTATTCCTCCATGCCGTGGCTGGAACCCTCGCGGCCCAATCCAGATTGCTTGACGCCGCCAAACGGAACATGCTCGGTAGCGATCACGCCAACATTGATGCCCACCATGCCGTACTCCAGCGCCTCCGCGATCCGGTAGATGCGTCCGATGTCGCGGCTGTAGAAATAGCTGGCGAGGCCAAACTCGGTGTTATTGGCGGCATCGACTGCTTCCTGTTCCAGCTTAAAGCGGAAAACCGGCGCGAACGGACCGAAGGTTTCCTCCGTGGCGCACAGCATGTTGGCGCTCGCGTTGGCAATCACGGTGGGCTCGAAAAACTGACCGTCCAACTTGTGGCCGCCGGCTAACAACATGCCGCCCTTTGACAGAGCGTCGGCAACGTGCCGCTGCACCTTGGCTACTGCTGCATCCTCAATCAGCGGCCCCTGCGACACGCCCTCATCGAAGCCGTTGCCAACTTTAAGTGCCTTGACTTTGGCCGCAAATTTTTCGACAAACTCGTCATACACGCCATCCTGCACGTAAATCCGGTTGGCGCAAACGCAGGTCTGCCCAGCGTTGCGGTATTTGCTAGCCATGGCACCGTCCACGGCAGAGTCGATATGGGCATCGTCGAACACGATGAAGGGTGCGTTGCCGCCCAGTTCCAATGAGAGTTTCTTGACAGACGGCGCGCTTTGCGCCATCAGGATGCGGCCTACCTCGGTGGAGCCGGTGAAGCTCAGATGCCGCACGACGTCGCTGGCGCACAGGACCTTGCCGATCGCGATGCTGTTGTCTGCGTCGGCACTGATGACGTTCAGCACGCCTGTGGGAATTCCGGCGCGCATGGCCAGCTCGGCTGCTGCAAGTGCCGTCAGTGGCGTGAGCTCTGCCGGCTTGATGACGACGGTGCAACCGGCCGCTAAAGCCGGTGCAACCTTGCGGGTAATCATCGCCAACGGAAAGTTCCAGGGTGTGATGGCGGCGCAAACGCCGATTGGCTGCTTGATCACCATCAGGCGGCGATTGTTGTCAAACTGGGGCAGTGTTTCGCCGTTGACGCGTTTGGCTTCTTCTGCAAACCACTCAACAAAGCTGGCTCCGTAGACGATTTCGCCCTTGGCTTCGGCGTAAGGCTTGCCCTGCTCGGCGGTCAGGATGCGGCCCAGATCTTCCTGGTTGGCGACCAGCAACTGGTACCACTTCATCAGGATGGCATGCCGTTCCTTTCCCGTTTTGCTGCGCCACAAGGGCAGGGCGGCGTTGGCAGCGGCAATCGCGGCCTCGGCGTCCTGTGGGCCCAGGTTGGCGACATCGGCGAGCTTGAGTCCGGTTGCCGGATCATTCACGTCAAATCGGGCTGGGCCGGCGAGCCAGTGGCCAGCAACCAGCGCATCGGTTTTTAAAAGACTGGGATCCTTGAGGAAAGAAAGGGGGGAAGTCTTCATGTCCATGATGGTCACTTTCAGGAGTATTCGGGGCGGACTCGCCGGTTTTCACGGCTTTCAAGCATAGCGCTCAAAGCTCGGCTGTGCAGTGATTCCCGTTCAGGGCGAAACTTATAATGCTGGCTCCAGCCACATCCCGCATTTTCATACGGTCTGGGACCAAATTGTATTTGGCTGCGGACGACCCCACCTGGCAAACCATGAGCACTCCGACCGTCACTTCACCTGTCATTTCCGTTGCCGATATTCGCAAAATCTTCCTCGATTTCTTTGCCTCCAAGGGCCATGCGGTCGTGCCGTCGTCGTCGCTGGTGCCTGGAAACGACCCCACACTCATGTTTACCAATTCGGGCATGGTGCAGTTCAAGGACGTATTTCTGGGCACCGACAAGCGCAACTACGTGCGCGCCGCTTCGGTGCAAGCCTGCCTGCGCGCCGGTGGCAAGCACAACGACCTGGAAAACGTGGGCTACACCGCGCGCCACCACACCTTTTTTGAAATGTTGGGTAACTGGAGTTTTGGCGATTACTTCAAGCGCGATTCGCTCAAATGGGGATGGGAGCTTCTAACCGAAGTCTACAAGCTGCCCGCCGACCGACTCACTGCCACCGTCTACATCGACGACCAGGAAGCCTACGACATTTGGGTAAACGAGATTGGTCTGCCGCCCGAGCGTGTGATCCGCATTGGGGACAACAAGGGCCAAAAGTACGCGTCCGACAACTTCTGGATGATGGCCGATACCGGCCCTTGCGGCCCGTGCAGCGAGATTTTTTACGACCACGGCGACCATATCCCCGGCGGGCCACCCGGCAGCCCGGGGGAA